>JBBSLV010000116.1:0-9569 GCA_038233535.1 Tepidisphaerales bacterium
CTTCTGATCGGCTACAGCGATCCGAAGACGGCCTTCGGCGGGTTTGGTCCCATCGGTAAGACCGGATTAACGGTGCTCGTTGTACTTGCCGCTGAATCTCAAGGACAACGGGCACTGCGCCTTTGCCGCCGACCTCTCAACGTTGCGGAGGCATCACAAGGCGGCGGCACGACCCAAGCGAAGTGACAGTGACGGCTCATGGCCTGTCTCGAAGTGACTGCCGAGGTTCTGAATCCGGTTATTATGTCCGCAGTATGCCCCGTCCAAGACAACTATTCAGCCTCACATGGACCGATGCGGTGATCTTGGCACTTGCGAAGTACGGCGGGCGGGCGCATCTCAACCGGTTGTACGATGATGCCCCTCGGATATACGGCCACAGACCGGCGACATTTGACTCGTCCGTGCGAAGTACGGTCGAAGCTCACTCGTCTGACTCGCTCACGTTCGAGCACGGAACACTCGACGCCTTTACCGCACCGAAAGGACTCGGAACGGGAGTTTGGGCGCTACGAAATTTGCAGTGGACGATAGGCGAAGTCATCTCCGAACGTGGCCGTGCCCAACTCGCCATCGAGATGGCCGTGGCAATGCCGTCCTCCGTTTTCGGCAACCGAGATTTCTCGGCCACTTTGAACGGGGCCAACCTGATCGAGTTCGCACAACAAATCCTTCCGCAACTACCGACATGGCGGAATGCACGATGACGGCGATGTAGTAAACCGGTGTAATTTGCTGCGAAAAGTGGTGTAAAAATCGGTGTAAAACGGTGTCGCCTTTGATTCTGTTCTGAAAACGAAGATTCTTGCAGGGTTCGAATCCTAGTACCCCAACTTTCCACCGACGAGATTCCCCGCTGGGGTTGCGACATCGCGGGGCTGGCGTTCTTGGTTAACGCGCTGCTGCCCCCGCTGACCTGATGCCGACGTGATCGCGTGAAGCCCGCGCGTGCGGTGAACGGCGCGAGCCGGTATGATCGGCGTCATGATCGACAAACCCTTCGCCCGCTGGTGGCTTCAGCGGACCGCGCCGTTCAAGGACGTTCCCCAGGAAAAGCTTGCCGCCGAGCGCGAGGCCATGGCCAGCCAGCAGGAGTACAACCGCAACTACGCCGAGTTCCTCAACGGCGCCGTTTTGCCCGCCATCGACGGGATGGTGAAAGTGCTGGGCGGGAACGACATCGTCCACCGCGTGAGCAGTTGGGGCAATCAGCTCGCGCTGCGGGTACACCTGGCGTGGCGGTGGGGCGAGCTGGTGATCATGCAGAGCCATGAGGATGCCGTCACGTTCGAGCACCACATCATCACCGAAGGCGAAAAGCGCGGCGACGACAGCGCCGAAGACCATTCACACCAATACGACCTCCGAGACCCGCTCCCGGCCGCGGTGGCGGAGACGGAATTGCAGTTCTTCCTGTCCCGACTGGCGCAGGATCTGGTCGAACCCGAGGAAGAGCCCGAAATCCCGCCGGGGGAGAAGCCGCCGGGGTGACGTGTCGCGCATGACTCCTTGTCGCGCCGAGCGCAATCGCGCGGGTGGCGCGAATTGGGTTCGTTTTGCATTTTCGCGTCGGGACTGAACATTCCCGCACGTCTCCGAACATTCCCGAACATCCACGCGCACGGCGCGATCCCTTCGGAATGAGGGGTCTTGAATGACCGTCGAGCACAGCTTGGTTGTCAAAGAGCATCCGCCGCAAGCGGCGTTGGACGCGCGCCTTTCTCCACACTCCGATCGTGCGCGAATCGGTTGCCATTCGCGCACGACCGCGACTGTTCGCCCTGAAACACGAGCGGAAAAATTCCGGATTACCGTAAGTCCTTTTGCGCGCGTGCTTGGCATCCTTGGCGGCTCAAGCGGGAAGCAGGGTTCAATACGAGAAGAACAGCGACGCGTTCCCGCCATGGGTGTCGAACTCGTCGCTGTAGTCGCCGTGGTAGCCGAGACGGATGCCTGAGCGGTCGCCCAGGCGCAGGGTGATGCCGAGGTCGGCGGAGACGTAGTCGTCGACGAACGCGTCGTCGAGCAGGTTCGTCAGGGCGACGCCGGCGTCGAGGTAGGCGTCGTCGCCGAGGTCGCGGATGACCTGCACGCCGTTCTTGAGGATGCGCTGGCTGGTGTCGGTCTCGAAGCGGAAATCGGAGACGTCAATGGGCAAGCCTTCGTAGAAGCCGATCTGGTTGGCGAGGACGAAAGTGAAGCCGGCGGCGCGGAGGGCGAGGGAGGAAGTGAGTTGCCCGCCGGCGAGGAAGCCGCCGGCGGCGAGGTCCCACGACCCGCCGAACCCGCCGACGAACGCGGGCGTGACGTGCCAGCTCAACCCTTCGTCATCGCGCGACGTGATGAGGGCGATGGGCAACCCGATCGTCGTGCCCGTCTGATAGATGCTGGAGCCTTCGACGTCGCGATAGCGAAGATTGCTCGCCCATGTGATGCCCACGCGATCGCCAAGGCGCCAGTTTTTGCCCAACCCGATGCCCGCATACCAGCCGTCGAATGCGTCGGTCTCGGTGACGCCGCCCAGCAACCGAAAGTCCCATCCGCCGGGCAGCTTAATCGGCGCCTCGCCGGCGATGCGCGGGCGATAGCCGAACCGGTAGAACCCCAGGTCCGCCAGCGTCGCCGTCGTCGCCAGCGGGTTGCCGTCGTTCACCCCGAGGCTGGTCTGGCGGCCCAGCTCGCGCAGGAACTCGGCGTAGGCGTCGGCGCCGTCTTTCCGGAAGAAGTCCTCGATCTGGTCCTCGAGCTCATCCTCGTTTGCGGCGTTGAACGTGCGCGTGAACCCGGTGGAGGGGATCGAAAGCGTCGCCGACGTGCCCTGCGCGTTGCGGGAGAACAGCACCGCGTTCTCCAGCTCGCCGTAGCGCAGGGCGCCCGTGATCGAGCTGCTGAACAGCGGCGCAAACTCGGCGTCGGATTGGATGAGATCGGACGCGAGGTCGATGAGGTTGTCCCCCCCCCGCGCTGGCGGTGAGCGGCCCGCCTTGCGCGGTGAGCGTGAACGGGTCCTCGGCCTTGGCGGCGGGGATGATGGACGCGGCGCCCCACAGGGACAACAAGATGGATCGGACGTGCATCTTCTACCTCCGCAGGGCGTGGCGCGGGCGCGACTATACGGGGGAGCCGAACGGGGAGGAAGTGGTCAAACACCGTCATGCGAAGCGCCCTTGCCCGACGCCCCCGCCCCGATGCTTGGGTTTGACCTGTGATGATCCGGTCATGGCAATCGCCCCCAGAGCGCTCGGCACGCTCTCCCTTAGCACATCGATCGGGGCATAACATTCGCCGGAATGGACCGCGGGCGGCGAACCGGTCCTTTGTGGAAAGCGTATTCTCGACAGGTTGCGGTAGGATTCCGACTACTAATAAAGACAAGGGTGTCGCGAGCATGTCAAAGAAGATCGCATTGGTGGGTCATTGTGGGCCGGACAGCAGCTATCTCCGGATGGCGGTTTCGTCGGCGGACCGGTCGGCGCAGATCCTGTCGGCGGACGATTCGGGCGAGCTGAGCAAGGTGCTCGAGCAGGGCGTCGATCTACTGCTGCTCAACCGCGAAATGCCGTATGGCTTTGACGACGCCGAGGGCGTCGGGTTGATTCGCAAGCTCCGGTCGAAGCACCCGGCGGTGAAGTTGATGCTGGTCAGCAACTACCCCGAAGCGCAGGCCGCCGCGATCGCCGCGGGCGCGATGCCGGGGTTCGGCAAGCGCGAGATCGGCACCCCGCGCGTGTTGCAGGTGATCCGCGAAGCGCTCGCGTGAGGTTCAATCGCATGAGAGTGCTGGGCGTGCTTCCCGCGGGCTCCCGCCGGCGGCTACAACCTGTCGGACTGCGGGAGTGCCTTCGGCAGTCCGACAGGTTTTAGCCGCCGGCGGAAGCCGCGGAGCGCCTACCCAACAGGTCATGGGCGACGATGCACATCCTCGCACGTCCAATAACCTCCCCTCTCTGTCAAATAGAAGCGATCGTCCGATCGAGCCGTCGCGACCCTCCCCCGCAGTTTTCTTCACCTCATTTTGACTCTGCGCCGCCCCAATCGTAGATCGATCTTTGACGGGATCGTCGTGGCGACACGGCGGGCCCGGGACAACGAGGATCCCTGACAAGGGCTAAGCCGCCGGAAGGCGGCGCCGGACGCGAAGGCGAAGGTCCGGCCCACGGGCGCGACAGAGTTATCAAGCCCCGTGGTGCGCAAAGCGCCCGGTCCGCACGTCTGCGCGCGTCTGGCTCGAAAGAGCGAGACGTGCATCGACGCCGGATCGAGGGCGTTGCCGACAGGATGCTCACGCACACTTGCGCCTCAAACCCGCCGGCGTGTCGTTGCACCTCTTATCGGTCCTGCCTTGTTGTTCTCTTTTGCTCCGGGGGAAGCGGTTGCGGGTTGTCTGCGTAACGCGGGCAAGCCGTGCCGGTTCCTCCGAAGCGGTTAAGTCGGCAACCGCTGACGACGATGACTTCACAGGAATCGTCGCTTCGCGCGTGGCGAACACAGCGCCGACCGTGAAACGAAAGGAGGCGGAAAACTCAGCATCGACCGGCCGGCACGACTAGAGCCGAGCTGGCCGGAGCGAAAGCAAAGCGGGCCCGACGAGAACACGAACGGGGCCCCGTGCATTCGAAAAGCGATGCGGACGTCTTCCGGTCCACCCGAGAAGGAACGCCGCTAGTGGCACGGGCTTGCAGCCCGTGTGGGTCGAAGAGAACAACAAGACACGGGCTAGAAGCCCGTGCTACACAGGAGTTTTGCAATGAATCGCAACAGTAAGCGTGGTTTCACGCTCGTCGAAATTCTGATCGTCGTGATCATCCTGGGCATCCTGGCCGCGATCGTGATCCCGCAGTTCACGAACGCCTCGCAGGACGCCCGCAAGAGCAGCTTGACCAGCCAGCTTCAGACGCTGCGCAGCCAGGTCGAACTGTTCAAGCTTCAGCACCGCGACACCTATCCCACCGCCGACGGTTTGGCGACGGGCGCATGGAACTGGACGCTGCTGACCACGAAGACGAATGACGACCGCACGTTCACGGGTACGCCGAAGTTTGGCCCGTACCTTCAGGCCACACCGGTCAATCCCATCAACGATGCGTCGGTGGGCGCTGCGTCGAGCACCATGATTTCCGTCGCGACGGATCCGGCGGTCGGCTCGACCGTGACCGGCCCCGGCGGCTGGGTCTTCAGCCAGGCCACCGGCAAGATCTACGCCACCACAAAGTCCGGCACGCTGGTCTATAACGAGGGCAATCCGAACGACGCGAACAACGATCTGTAAGTATCCCATCAGTTCATCCGGCGGCGGGTTCGTCACCCGTCGCCGGACTTGAAAGAAGCGGCCCGACGTAAAACGGCCTGACCCAGGGGCAGACGCACGCGGAGAAGCCCGATGATCGGCAACGCAACAAAACAGCGGACGACGGAGACGCGGCGACGTCGGGGGCGACGTCGAGCATTCACCCTGGTCGAGATCCTGATCGTCGTGGTGATCCTCGGGATCCTCGCGACCATCGTGATCCCGCAGTTCTCCAACGCCTCCGTCCAAGCCAAGGAGACGGCCCTCAAGGATGAGCTGCGCTACCTCCGCACGCAGATCGTCGTCTTCAAGGCGCAGCACCGCGACGTTCCGCCGGGCGCGAGCGGCGCGAATCTCGCCGAGCAGTTGACGATGTACACCGACGAGGCCGGCCAGACGAGCGCCGTCGCCACGGCGACGCACAAGTACGGGCCTTACCTGTCGAAGATGCCCGCCAACCCGATCAACGTGTTGGCCACGATCGAAGTGACGACGCAGAACCCGTTGGTGGCCGACGGGGGGCACGGGTGGAAGTACAACCCGGACACGCAGGAAATCATTGCCGACCTTACCGAGAGCGACACCGTTGGAACGCCGTTCGCCAAATATTGATCGCCGGCGCCGAGCCTCCTTTGGCTTCACGCTGATCGAAAGTCTGATCGCGTCCGTCATCCTGGCGGTCGCGGTCGTCAGCATTGCGGGGATGCTCGCCGCCACGTACCAGAACGCCAGGGACCAGGTCTCCTCCGCCGAGGCCACGCAGCTCGCGCGGCAGTTGATGGAGGAGATCTCGGCCCGCCCGTTCGAGGTTCCCCCCGGCAGCGCCAGCGACGCGATCGGCTGGTCGGGCGGGAACCGCAATCGTTCGACGTACGACGACATCCTGGATTATCACGGCTACACGGACGAGAGCACGAAAATCACCACGCTCGACGGAACGACGCACGCGTTCGGCACGGCCGGCCCGTATACGCGGAGCGTCAGCGTCACGGACGGCCCGGTTCCGCCGGGACACGCCCCGGCGCAAACCACGAACGAGAACGACGACCCAATCAAGAAATTCAAGCACGTCCAGGTGACGGTCACGCGCCCGACAGGCGCGTCAATCGTGCTTTCCAAGCTCTTCACGAGCGCGAATGTCGCGAACTAAGCGAGGGCCGCAGTGTGAACAAGCACATTTGTAAGATCGGGTTTCGGGTTTCGGGTTTCGGGTTTCGGGAAGGATCACCGGCAACGGGCCTTCTTTGCCTTCACCTGAACCCTGAACGCCGAATCCTGAACCCCGAAACTCGCCGCGCGTTCACGCTGGCGGAGCTGATCATCGGGCTGCTGCTGCTGGCGATCATCGGGGGCGCGTCGGCGGGGGTGGCGTCGGCGATCTCGCGCGGGTGGCAGATGGGCGAGGCCAATCATACATCCAATCTCACGATCACGCGCACCATGCTCCGCATCCAGGACAAGGTCCAGCGGGCCAAGGTGATGGGGGAGTGGCGCGCGGGCAGCGTCGATGCGCCCGAGACCGGTCCCGGCGCCGCGGTGCTCTTCTGGCGCGACGACGCCAACGGCGACGACATGATGCAGCTCGACGAGACGCAACTGCTCGAGTACGACCCGGGCACCAAGCAGCTGATCGTCCACGAGGTCGCATTCCCCGACCCCATCACCCGGGCGGCGAACAACGGCCCGTTCTCGTCCACGATCCTGAGCGAACCGAACGCGATTGAGGATTACAAGAAGCTGACGTACAGGACGGACTACGCGATGACCCGCGGGGTTCTTGGGGTCGCGTTTAACCTCAAGCGCCCATCATCCCCGTCGCAACAGTTGCAGTTCGAGTTCCAGTTGCGCTTCAACGGCCCCAGCGGCGAGACCTTCGAGTATGGAACCGGCTCGCCACGCGCGCCGCACAAATAGCAAGCACCTTGATCCTCATTTGAATCGTATGGTGTTCTTCGGAGGCTTTCTATGAACCGCACTTCGACGCTTCGCTCCCCGCTTTTACCGCTTCCGCTGCCGCTCCCGCGCCGTCGGGGCGTGGCGATGCTGCTCGTGCTGGGCGTGGTCGTGATGGCCTCGGTGCTCGGTTACGCGATGCTCTCCAGCGCCGCCATGACCAGGCAGTCCAGCACCAACGCCGCCGCTGCCGCCGGCGCGCAGGGCATCGCCGAGAGCGGATTGAACCTCGCGATGTATTACCTGCAAAACCCCGGGGCCGCGCCGACGTACCCGACGGCGTATCCCCAGTCGGAAGAATTCGACCGCCAGGGGGGCTTCTGGGAGGGCACGAACGGCGTGTTCATCGATCTGGGCTCGCCGTCGATCGGCCAAGTGAAGGTGACCGTCACCCGCCCGAATCCGGCCATCCGCTGGCGATACAGGATCCAGGCGTACGGCCGCGCCCCGGGCAGCACGCTGGAGCGCCGCGTCGAGGCGACGACGTATGTCAACAGCGAGTTCCGCTTTGATCATGCGACGCTGACATCGAACGATGCCGGCCTGGGGTCGAAGATGCGCGTTGAAGGGGACGCGTACAGCAACGGCGGATTGAAGCTCAACTCAGGCGCGGCGGTTCTCGGAAGGGGCACGCGGCGGAGGAACGTCCTGTCGATTTCGCCGCAGTTGGGCTGGCAGAACCCGCCGCCGGTCGTTCCCAAGGTCATCCCGCGGTTCGAGGAGATCCGAAGCTACCTGAAGTATGAAATGCCCGCCGGCACCGCGCGCCAGGCGACGGTTCTGGACACGAGCGTGTTGGGCAGCTCCGGGATCCTGGGCATTGGCGCTTATGGCGCTCAGCTCGGGCCCACGGAAACCAATCCAGCGGGCATCTACTACGCCCCGGGTGACGTGACGATTCACGCCAACAGCGAAATCCTTGGTACCCTCATCGTGGCCGGGAACGTCAGCATCCTCGGGGACAACATCCACATCCGCGCGGCATCGGGGTTCCCCGCGCTGGTCGTGGGCGGGGACGTCAACTTCGGGGTTCTCTCGGTTGCGCCGACCCTGCTCGTCGAGGGCGTGATGTACGTCGCCGGGCGCATCGACACGGGCACGTTGTTGTTCCCCACGCTTGATGTCGAGGGGTCGCTACTGGCCGGCGGGACGTCACCTTTCTTCATCTCGCTGCTCGACACCTCGGTCCTGCGCGTCAGGCACAACCGTGATTTCGCCACCGTCCCCGACTTCAGTGAGGTCGGCCGCACGCCGATCAGCGTCGAGGTGCGCCAGTGGCAAGCCCAATAACGATTACCCCCTCATCAAAAGGAACGTGTGACATGAATACGTCGAAATTGCTCGTGGCCGTGGTCGTATTGCAGGGGTTGACGCTGGCGAGCCTCTGGTCCGGTAACACCGGGAGTCATCTGCCCGCGGCGAACGCGCAGGCGATTGATCCCGGCGCGCAGCGGTTGCAGATCCTTGACGCGCAGCGGGAAACGAATGCGAAGCTGGAGCAAATGATCCAGATCCTCAAGGGAGAGCTTCAGGTGCGGGTTGTAACGGACGATGAACCCAAGGACGCCCCCGCCAAGGGAAGATAACTGCCGGCCCGCTCCGGATCGTCCGGAGCGGCGGGGCGGGAAAAGCGTCGGTTCGCGTTGCAACAAGAAGGTGAGCATGTCCGCCACGCTCCATACGCATCGCAAGGCCGCCGTGTCTCCGGCTCGAATGCGGGCGGGATTCACGCTGGTCGAGATCCTCACGGTGGTGCTGATCCTCGGCATCGCCAGCGCGATCATCGCGCCGCAGATCGGATCACGCGACGATCTCAAGGCCCGCGCCGCGGCCCGCGTCCTCGTCTCCGACCTCATCTACGCCCAGAACCTGGCCATCGCGCAGCAGAAGCGGATATATGTCCGGTTCGACCCCGACGCCGAGAACTACCGGCTGATGGACAGCCCCACCACCGAGATCCCGCACCCGGTGACGAAGGCGGACAAGTTCATCACGCAACTGGGCCCCACGGGCGGCGGGGGGATGGCGAACGTGACCATCCAGTCTGCGGTGTTCAACGGCGTCGACACGGCATACCGCCCCACGGACACGCTTGTCTTCGACGAGCTGGGAACCCCGCACGTCTATTCCGACGTTTGGGGCAACATCAACGAGATGCTCGACAGCGCCATCGTGCTCCAGTGCGGCGTGCACACGATCAGCGTGGTCATCGAACGATACACAGGCGAGATCACAATTCCTCAATGAGTAGGCAGTAGGCGGTGGGCAGGAAACAATGGGATCGCGCTGCTCTTTATTTCCTGCCTACTGCCTACTGCCTACTGACTCC
>JBBSLV010000117.1:0-9502 GCA_038233535.1 Tepidisphaerales bacterium
AAACCCTCGCCTCCTCGCGCTTCCTCCTCTCCGCGCCTCGCGCCCGAGAGTACAACCAGCGGCCTATCCCCGGTCACCCGTTTCCGGACGACGAGGAGATCGTCGCCAAGCTCAGGCAGATGGGCCCGGGCGTGCTCGCGCCGGTGGTGGACGCGGTGGGACCGAATCGCATTTCATCGAGTGACCTCTCTCCTTTCGTGCGGGTTGTCGCGGCCCTTGGAGACGAGGGCGACGCCCCGATCTTAATTTATGTGCTGGCCCGGATGAACGCGGACGCGAAGGGACGGCTTCCGACGGACGCCGCCGCGGTGAACGCCCGCGCGGCGACGCTGGCGGCCCTTCGCAAAGCCTTGCCATCCCTCACAAGCGCCCGTCCTCCCGCGGGTGACGATGAGACGGAGTTTTGGAACGCGTGGTGGACGTCGAACGCCGCGCGGATCATTGGCGCGGGCCAGCCCTGAGGAACCTTCACAGGCTCCAAGCGTGAGCGAACCCGTTTGCTGACTCCCGGATCGTCACACTCGACAAAGATTTTGGCGCCTTTTTGTTCGCCGCAAGGGATGATCCGCGCAGCTAACACGTCGTTCGCAAGTAGTTGGTTTCCTTGAACGTTCAAAGACAAAGAGAAAAGCCCACCAGACATTTGTGAGGCTTTTTGCGTATTCACACAGTCCACAGGCGGTCCGCATGCGACGCTAACAGCCATTTCCGAGACTGCGGCCCTTATAGGGAGGGGGAAATAAAGGGGACACGACCCTTTATTTTCCACCCCATCTGGCGAAATCCGGTTCATGCCCAGAATCGTTCGCGTCGCTCTTGCCGAGAGAACTAAAAGGGTCGTGCCCCCCTGTTTCTGAACTTGCGACGCGTGATTATCCCGAGCGTGAGCGAACCATTTGCTGCCGGCCCGAAAGTTCTTCGCACAGCGATCAAGCCGCGGACTTCGCGCGGCGGAGCCGCACGCGCGCACGATACCCCAACGCGCTGACAATGCGCAGCAACAAGTCCGTCGAGACTCCATGCGTGTCCCGGTTGAGAATCGCCGTCACCCGGCTGCGCGACGTCCTCGCAGCCTTGGCTAATTGCGCGTGCGTCAGCCCGCTGCAATCGACGATTTTGATGATTTGATCGTTGAGCTCCGTGCGCACTTCGATCTCCGCGGCCTCCAGCGGCGAAAGCCCGAGGAACGTCGCGAGTTCCGGGACCGTTCGGGTGACGATGCCATTACGTTTCTTCATCGAGCAACTCCTTAAGCCGTCGTTTTCCAAGTGAAATCTCGGACGGCGGCGTCTTCTGCGACCGTTTGCTGAACGCGTGAAACACGAGAATGCCGCGCGTCGATCGCGTGTAATAGAACGCGCGGTACGCGCCGGTCGAGTCCTTGACGCGCAATTCTTCAACGCCGGCAAGCACCGCTGGCATCGGCCGCGACAGCGGCATACCAAGCCGCACCCCTTGCTGCAGTTCCCAAATCGCCTTGCCCAACGAACGCTTGACACCGGGCGGGAACTCCCGCATCACGTCCCGGACGGACCGATGGAAGATCGCCGACCTCATACGAGGGGAATGTCCCAGATGCGGGACATTCTGGCAAGGGATTAGGTCGCTCTAGACACGCCGTTTGCCGCGACGCCAGGATCGTCGTGCCGACGTTGCTTTCGGTGGAGTTGGCAACGCCGCAACACTGACGTTGCTTACCGCTGGCCAAGTTCATCAATATCACTTCCCCCGCACACGCCACGCTAACACGCTTCACGAGACTGCCTGTCCATCCGGTATCCGCCTCCTTCGTGGGCGGCGGGACGGAGCGGGAGTTAAGGCGCGCGGCACGTTGACCAGCGCGCACATTGGAAGGAAGTGCTGAAATGAGAAAATTTGTGAAAGCATTGGGCGTTGCGGGGGCGCTGGGGGTCATCGCGGGCGCGCCGGTCGCCCGGGGCGCGATCGTCATCACCGAAATTCACTACAACCTCAACGGTTCTGAGGGTGCGAACCAGGAATGGATCGAGATCTACAACACCGGGCCCGCGACGCAGGATCTAAGCGGCTGGGACTGGGGCGACAGCCAGGATGGCGCGTTCACCGGCAACTTCCCGGCGGGAACGTCACTCGCACCGGGCGCGGCGGCCATCCTCGTCCCGCAGACCCCGGAGACATTTCAGGGAATCTGGGGCGACGGCATCCAGGTCATCCAGACCGATGTCGGGATCAGCCTTGCCAACGGCGCCACGGCGCTCAACGAGCTCGTGGTGATTCGTGACCAAAACGACGTAATCGTTGACGGCGTGAATTACGAGAACAATAGCAACGGTTGGCCGGACGACGATAACCAGGCGAGCATCTATCTGACGCCCGGCGCCGTTGATCCCGTATCCAACGACCTCGGCGTCAACTGGGGGCTGTCCGCGGTCGGTGTCAATGGGGCGTTCCAGGCGCAGACGATCAACCCGGATATCGCCAACGCGGAGGTGATGGACATCGCTTCGCCCGGAACCGTGGTCGTCCCCGAGCCGACGAGCCTGTCGTTGCTCGCGCTGGGCGGCACGGCGCTGCTCGCCCGCCGCCGCCGTTCGATGAATAGCACCGCTTAACGAAGAAGAATCTCGAGCCGGGCGGGCACGACGCCCGCCCGGCCTTAACGAAAGCCGTCATGAAGACATACTCATTCCGCCGCCCGGGCTTCACCCTCGTCGAACTGCTCGTCGTCATCGGGATCATCGCGATCCTGATCTCGCTGCTGTTGCCGGCGCTGAACAAGGCGCGCCAGCAAGCTTACACCATCAAATGCCTGAGCAATCTGCGCCAACTCGGGCAGGCGACGGCGATGTACAACAGCGCATACAAAGGGGCGATGCCCTATCCGACGACCGTGTATCCCATTGCTTTCTCCCCTCCCACCCCGGTCCCCCCGGCCGTTTACTCCGCCCGGCAGTCAATCCTCTGGTGGGCGGCGCTGGACCCATTCCTTCAGGCGGTAGGCCGCGATTCCCAACGGGGGGTGGCGGCTTTTCGACAGTACAAGATGTGGAAGCAGTGCGTCGTGTATGAAACGTTCGAGGGCGACGAAATCGGCCCCACTGGATTTCAGACCAATCCCAAGGGATTCACCAAATCGTACAAGATGAACACCCATATCCGCCGCAAGGTCCAGGTGGGCCCTTCGACCTGGCGCTCGGAGGTGGCCAGAGTCACCGACATCAGGAACGCCAGCGAGTTTGTTTACCTGGGCGACGCGGTCTCGATGGATACGATTGCCTACACGACGAGTAATTTCGAGAGCGGGCAGCTTTCGTTCGAGGTCAACGACCGTACGCAGGCGGGCCCTTCGCTGCGCCACGGCAAGGGTGCGGCCAACATCCTTTTCGTTGACGGTCATGCGATCACGACAAGACATCCGACGTTTGTGAAGAATCTGCGATCACCCCACGCGCAGTTCCGCATGGAAACGTGGGAGAGCGAATTCATCAATGCCGCGGGAATGCCCGCCAATTCCGATGGACGTTACACAATCCAGGCGCAGGGCCTGTCCCGCAACCCGAACATGCCGCTAATCTGGTCGATCCCAGGGAAGATTCACCGCTAACGAGGTTTTATTCTGATGTTGAATACGATGTTTTCCCGACGTGAATGGCTCGCCCGTGCTGGAATGACCGCAGGCGCGGCGATGCTCGCGGGCGCGCCGCGCATGGCGGGCGCTGCCGCGCCGGCGGCGCCGATAGCCCCGGCGGTGGCCGGGCAGCGCAAGCGGGCGCTGCGCGTCGCGCACCTGACCGACATCCACGTCCAGCCCGAGCGCGGCGCGGGTGACGGATTCGCCGCCTGCCTGCACCACGTCCAGTCCCAGCCCGACCGCCCCGACGTGATCTTCACGGGCGGGGACAGCATCATGGACTCGATGTCCAAGGATGCCGCCCGCACCCAGCTTCAATGGGATCTGTGGCGCGACGTGCTCAAGGCCGACTGCTCGCTTCCGGTTTTCAGCGCCGTCGGCAACCACGACATCTGGGGCTGGAACAAGCGGCGGAGCAGCACCACCGGCGACGAGGCGCTGTGGGGCAAAAAATGGGCGACCGATGCGCTGCGCCTCGACCGGTCGTACCACAGCTTCGACCGGTCCGGCTGGCACTTTATATTTCTCGACAGCATCCTGCCCGAACATGACGAGACGACGAAACAGCACTACATGGCCGGCCTCGACGACGGGCAGTTCGACTGGCTCGGGCGCGACTTGGCAAGGACGGCGCCGACGACGCCGGTGATGATCGTCTCGCACATCCCGATCTATTCCGTCGCCGCCCTCAACGGCAACCAGACCGACGACGACGGCGCCGTGCGCTTTCCCAAGGGGGGGATGCACACGGATTACAAGCGGCTGAAAGAGTTGTTCCGCACCCACCGCAACGTGAAGCTCGCCGTCAGCGGGCACCTGCATCAGCTCGAGCGAATCGACTACGCGGGCATGACCTACCTGTGCAACGGCGCGGTCTGCGGCGGGTGGTGGAAGGGGCCGCACGTTGACGAGCTGCACGCCGGCTATGCGACGCTGAACCTCTATGACGACGGGACGTTCGACCACGAGTACGTGAACTATGGCTGGGGTTACCAGCCCGCGCCCGCCGCCCCCGCTGCGCCGGAGGCCGCGACGCAGCCGGCGGCGACGTAGGCGCCCTGGAGCCGTCGGTCAGCGCATCACTCCCCCGAACCATCCGATCGTCAGGTCGACATCGAGGTATGCCGCCCCCCCGCCTCCGCCGGTGGCGTTGGTGTCGAGCTGGAAGGCGAGGTCGTCGCCTTCGTTTAAGCGCACTTCAACCTCGATATTCGGGCGCTCGATGGCGCCTACCTGCGTGCGGTGGAACGCGATCGACTTGCCCTTCGTTTGAGCGGCGGGGAAGTGCACGACGTTCATCGCGATCACCTTGTGCAATCCCCACATCGTCACGCCGGCGGAACTCATCCGCACGACGTACCGCCCGGGATGCGGAGCGGTGAAGGTGACGATGGGCAGATCGTCCTCGCGGGCGGTGAGGTTGTTGGAGTTGCCGTCGGGGCTGTGGGCGAGGTAGACGCCGGCGGGGCCGGTGAAGTAGCTCCACTCCTCGAACCAGCGCATCGGACCGGCCCAGCGCGAGCGGTCCAGGCCGAACAATGCGCTGAGGCGCCGGCCGTTGTCGCGGGCGGATTGGGTGAAGAGCCGCCACACGACGCGACCGTCGCCGTCCATGTAATCCGGCGAGCCGACCCAATGCGTTCCGATGACGGGCATCGCGTAGGTTGCGCGGGCCTTGCGGCCGGCGTCGTCGATCATCGCGGGAGGCGCGGGCATCGTCGTGGCCGGGCGCGTCGCGGGATGCAGGACGAAATCGGGCGTCAGCGGATCCTTCAGCACATGCTTCACGGGCGACTTGGCTGTCTCGTCGTCCAGCAGCGTGCGCAGCGCGGCGGTGATCGCGTCGGCGTACGCCGCGTAGCCGGCGGGCGTGGGACGGGAGCCGTCGTAAAACTGCTCGGCCCATCTGGCCTTGCCGGCGTCGAGACGGGCAAGCAGGTCCAGCCCCATGGCGATCGACGGAACCCCGTAGTGCTCGGCCACGCGCTCGTGCAGCGCCGCGGCCGGGGGACGTTTGCCCGCGCGGTAGTCGTCTTGGTGTGCCTGATCGAGCGCGTAGAGGAAAATGATGTCCATCGCCGGGTTCGACGTCCAGGCTTTGTGCACGAGGCGCTCGACGTGGCGCCGGCGGTCGTCCCTGCCGGTGTCGTCAACGGCAAATTCGACGAACAGCAGGTCGGGCGCGTGCGGCAGGACGTCGCGCTCGTAGCGGGCGGCGCCAAGCGCCGATCCGCCGTCGATGAACCCGGCGTTGACGAGTCGCACCTGCCGGCCGGGATGCTGTATGCGCAGCCAGCGCGCGACGAGGGTCGGGAACCCGCTGTCTCCCCCGCCTGCGGTGATGGGCCCGCCGATGAACACGATCTTCACGTCCCGGCCGGCTTTGAGCTTCGCGGCGACGTTGCCGATCCCCTCCCGGATCATGAGCCGGCGCGCGGCCAAGGCGTCTGACGGCGCGGTCGACGTCGTCTGCCCAAGCGAGGCCGGGCTGATGCTAATCAGCGTAAGAAAGATCAACACCTGTCGAAGCGAACGCTGCATGTGAACGTCATCCTTATGAGCGCGTTTGATGAATCAGATGGAACGCTGCTACTCTGTCACCCTGGCCTGTGGAAGACAAGCCACCCGACGCTGCGACCATGGTGCGGCCCGGGGCTGTGCGCACAAGCGCATCAAACCTTCTGCACCGCTGCTCGCCCGGCGAGATAGCCCGTCGCCCACGCCCACTGAAAGTTGAACCCGCCGATGCGCCCATCCACATCGAGGATTTCACCGGCGAGGTAAAGGCCGGCGATTTTGCGCGACTGCATCGTGCGGTAGTCGATCTCGCTCAAGGGGATGCCCCCGGCGGTGACCTCGGCGTAGTTCCAGCCGCGGTGCTGGACAACGCTTAGCGGCAGCGCCGTCAGCGCGTGGACCAAACCCCGGCGCTGATCGCGCGATAACTGGCCGGCGATGGTGATTGGATCAACACCCACGTGCCGCAGCAGCGCGCCCGCCACGCGCTCTGGGAAGCGGGCCGTGAGATGCGCCAGGATCGAACCCTTCGGGCGCGCCGCGGCCGAGTCGATCAACCACTTCTCCGCGCTCTCGAACGACTCGCCGGGCAGCAGGTTGCACTTCATTGTCGGTTGTTGCCCCGACTCGTGGGCGACCGTCCAATGCCGGCTACCGTCCATGACGACGGGGCCGCTGACGCCGAAGTGGGTCCACAGCAGGCTGCCGGCGCGGTAGTCGACCCGTTTGCCGGCGACGAACGTCGACAGCTCGACCTCCTGCGCGATGCCTGACAGCTCGGCGTGAAACATCTGCGCCGCCAGGACCAGGGGCGCCAGGGCCGCGTATGTGGGTGTGACGGTGTGCCCGAGCCGGCGGAGCATCTCCCACCCGCCCCCGTCGCTGCCGCTGCGCGGGAGGGAGCGGCCGCCGGTGCAGACGATGACGTTCGTCGCTGCGAGCGACCCGCGCTCGTGTTCGATCGTGAACGGCTCCCCGGCAGCAGGTGGCGGAACGATTCGCGTGACCCGGCTGCCCGTCTGAATGACGACGCCCAGTTCCTCGCACCGGCGCAGCAGCGCGTTGAGCACGACCCTGGCCGAGTCGGCGACGGGGAAGAGTTTCCCCGTCGGTTCGCGTTTCAGCTCCACGCCGAGCGACGCGAACCACCGCACGGTCGCGTCGGCGTCAAACGCGGCGAGAATGTTGCGGATCACGTTCTGCGATGAACCGTTGAAGTCGCGCGGCAGAACCTGGTGATGCGTGACATTACACCGCCCGCCGCCGGAGACGAGAATCTTCGCGCCCAGCCTGGCCGCCCCGTCGAGGACGATGACGCGGCGCCCCGCCGGCGCCGCTTCGGCCCCGAAGATCGCCGACGCCAGCCCCGCCGCGCCACCGCCGATGATCGCGATCTCCGCGTCAGGCATGGGGCGTGAATCCTGCAACGTTTTTCATGCCACGCACCATCGGCGTTCATCATAGCCGAACGAGAAGACGCGCTGTCGTCCGCCGCGTATTCTGCGATTCTCCGCGGGATTGAGCCGCATGCACGATGATGTGGAAGAAGGAGACCGATTGCGACGCACACTTCGCATAGTCCTGACAATACTCGGTGGCTTGCTGGTTCTCAGCACCGCGCTTTCCATCATCCGCACCGACGAGCCGTGGATCCGGATGCTCGACTTCCCGCGGCTCCAGTTGGCCGTGCTCGGCGTTGTCCTGATGGCGGCGCATCTGGGCGCGTGGCGGTTCAAAAGCCGATGGGCGACCGCGCTGCTGGTGATGATGGGGCTCGCCGTCGCGTATCAAGGCTATTGGATTTATCCGTACACACCCCTGGCCTCCCGAGAGGTGCCCGATAGCGGCCAAGCCCGAACGGATGGTGCCTTGAGCTTGCTCGCGGCCAACGTGCTGATGGACAACCGCGACTCGCCGGCCTTGATCGAGCTCGTTAAGCAGCATGATCCGGACGTGATTCTCGTCATGGAACCCGATCAATGGTGGGAGACGCAGCTGCGGGTCTTGGAGGCGACCCACCCGCACACGGTGAAGGAGCCGCTCGATAATACCTACGGCATGCTGCTGTACTCCAGGCTCCCGCTGACTGACTCGGAAGTGCGACACCTGGTGGAGGACGATGTGCCGTCCGTTTACACGAAGGTGGTGTTGCGGTCCGGGCAGGAAGTGGTGCTCCACTGTATCCACCCCAAACCGCCCCGGCCGATCCGTGGGGACGACACCACCCCCCGCGACAGGGAACTTTTCATCGTGGCCCGGGAGGTGAAGGGTTCCGATCTGCCCGCCGTGGTCATCGGGGATTTCAACGACGTCGGCTGGTCGCGGACCACGCGCCGGTTTCAAGAGATCAGCGGGCTGCTCGATCCGCGCATCGGACGCGGCATGTACAGCACGTTTCCCGCCCAGTTGCCTTTGCTTCGTTTCCCCCTGGACCACGTCTTTCACGCGAACGTATTTCGGCTGATCGAGCTCGAACGGCTGGGTTCCATCGGTTCAGATCATTTCCCGATTCTTGTGGAACTGAGCTATGAACCGACGAGCGCGGGCAACTGATGCCGATGTGGAGCAGAACCCAAAGAAGAAGGCGACCCTCATCGGGTCGCCCTTCATTGATGCCCAGGACAGGACTTGAACCTGCACGGTGTTACCCGCTACCACCTCAAAGTAGTGCGTCTGCCAATTCCGCCACCTGGGCGCGGTCTGCGTTGTAGGACGCCGAATTATACGGACCGGTCCGGGCGAGTCCAGACCCGGCCGGGCGGCTTTGTGAGGGTTAGCCCAATGGGCCCGTTTTGGATTGCGGATTTTGGATTCGGATTTACGCCGCCCGGCGTCCTCAGGTGGTCTCCGTTATCGCCCGATGACACCTCCGGGTGCAGGCATGGACGTAACAACGACTTCGCGACAGGGGCGGCATGACATTCTCGGCTTAGGACACGTCCGCTTCGAGTCGCTCGAGCGGCGCACCCTCTTCGCCGGGAGTCCGCTGTACCTCACCGAAACGACGACGGCCGCGGGCCCGGAGCTGTTCATCGACGGATCGCCGGGCGACGACCGCATCAGCGTCGTCGCGTACGGGGACACGCTCATGCTCGCGAACAAGGGCGGGTGGTCGAAAATCCTTCCGAACCATTTTGTCCTCATCCACATCAATGCCGCTCGCGGGCACGACGTGCTGATCGTCGACGGTTCGGTCACGACCGACACGATCCTCCGCGGCAGCAACGGCGACGACACGATCATGGGGGGCACGGGCGACGACACGATTTATGGCGGCTATGGCCGCGACCGAATCCTCGGCGGCGCGGGTGACGACGTGATCGTGACCATCGGCGACAGCGTGCAGGACCGCGTCAGCGGCGACGACGGGTTCGA
>JBBSLV010000118.1:0-9477 GCA_038233535.1 Tepidisphaerales bacterium
CCCGCCCCCCCCCCCCCCCGTTTCCCCTCGGCGGGGCTCGCCCGCCCCCCCGCCCCTTGTGTTGGGGGGGGGGGCCCCTTCCCCCCCCCCGCCACTGGATCGCCCCGCCACTGGGATCGTTAGACAGGATCAGATGGAGCGCAACTCGACCAGCTCGATCCAGTTTCCCGCCGGGTCGCGCAGGACGATCGTTTCCGTCCCCGGCAGCACGCCGCGCTGGCGGAGGTATTCGTGCTCGCGCTCCACAAGCTGCAGTTCCGCTTCCGCCAGCGACCGGATCTCGATGCCCAGCGGGCGCAGGTTCTCGCGCCCGACAGGCCGCTCCTGAACCTCAAAACACAACCGGAAATTCTCGGCGCGGTACACCAGCTCCGTCGCCGGCGGCATGCGCTCGAACTCGAGCACGCCGACGTAGAACGCGTTGAGCTCCATCTCGACGCCCGCCGGCGCGGGCAGGCGCACGTCGTCCACCGCCAGGAGCTTCACCGGCAGCGGCTCGTCCATGCGCGGACGACGATCGATCGCGGGGCGGATGCCGGTAGAGGGTTCAAGTTCCATGATGAGCAACGACAAGGGCCGGGCGCCGTCGGCTTTTCTGATCTCTTGAATCGTCATGACCTGGTTCTACCAGGCCGCCGCAGCGGCGTGCTTATTTCACTTCCTGCCAGTTCTTCCCCCACCCCATCTCGACCTTCAGCGGCACCGTAATTCCGAGCTGCTTCCCCGCGTTCACCATCTCTTCGCGCGCGATCTCAGCTTCGGCTTGCACCCCGCTCTCCGGCGTCTCGAACACCAGCTCATCGTGCACCTGGAGCAGCATCCGGCTGGGACGGTTCTCCCGCTTCAACCGGCGATACACGTTCAGCATCGCCGCCTTGATCAGATCCGCGGCGGAGCCTTGGACGACGCTGTTGATCGCCATGCGCTCGGCGGCGTTGCGCATCGATACGATGCTGCTGCCGATCTCGATGATCGGCCGGCGCCGGCCGAGGATTGTCTCGACGTAGCCTTGGCCCTGCGCTTCCATCACGCACTGCTCCAGGAATCGCTTGATGCTCGGGAATCGTTTGTTGTATGCGTCGATCAGCTGCTGCGCGGACTGGAGGTTCAATCCCTCGATGCGTCGCGCCAGCCCGAACGCGCTGACACCGTAGATGATGCCGAAGTTGATCGTCTTCGCGTGCCCGCGCTGCTCGCGCGTCACCTGGTCCGGCGGGACGTTGAACACCTCGGCGGCCACCGTGCGGTGCACGTCCTCGTCCTCCGCGAATGACTTCACCAGCGCCGGCTCCTGCGTGTAGTGCGCCAGGATGCGCAGCTCGATCTGGCTGTAGTCGGCCGTCAGCAGCACGTTCTTCGCCGCATCGCCCGGCACGAACGCCAGCCGAATCCGCCTCCCCTCATCCGTGCGGATCGGGATGTTCTGTAAATTCGGGTCGCTGCTGCTGAGCCGTCCCGTCGATGCGCCCGTCTGATTGAAGCTCGTGTGAATGCGTCCCGTCCTGGGGTTTGTGTAGTCCGTGAGGTTGTCGAGGTACGTGTTCTTCAACTTCACGAGGCTGCGATACTCGAGGATCAGCTTCGGCACCGGGTGCAACGCCGCCAGCTTCTCCAGCACTTCAATGTCCGTGCTCGGTCCGGTCTTCGTGCGCTTCACGACCTTCAGGCCGAGCTTGTTGAACAGCACGTCGCCCAGCTGTTTCGGCGAGTCCGGGTTGAACTCGGTCCCGGCTTCCTGAAGCACCTTCGCGCGGAGTTCCTCGATCCGCATGCCCAGCACGGCACTCTGCTCGGCGAGTATTTTCGGGTCCACCGCGATCCCGTTCGACTCCATCTCCACGAGCACGTCGATCAGCGGCGTTTCCAGGTCGTCGGCGAGCTTCCGCAGCGCCGGAATCTCATTCAGCTTCGCCTCGGTCAGGTCGGCCAATCGCAGGGAGATGTCCGCATCCTCCGCCGCGTAGCAGGAAATCCGCTCCATCGGCACCTGGTTCATCGTGATCTGGGTTTTGCCGCGGCCGATCAGGTCGACCGTCGGAATCTTCCTGAACTTGAGCAGTTCCTCGGCCAGCCGGTCGATCCCGTACTGCATGCGGCCGGCATCGAGCAGGAAGGCCGCGACCATGCTGTCCAGCGCCACCCCGCGCACCTCGATGCCCACCTGCCGCATCACGAGCAGGTCGTACTTGATGTTGTGGCCGACCTTCTTGATCTGTTCGTCTTCAAGGATCGGTTTAAGCGCCTTCAGCACCCGGTCGCAGTCGACGAGCTTGCATCCCTCCGGCCCGATCACCGGCACGTAATACCCGCGCCCGTGCTCCCAACTGAAGCTCAAACCCACGAGGTCTTCCGTCAGCGAGCCGAGCGCGCGCGTCTCGGTGTCGAACGCGAACCGCTTCTGCTGTTTCAGTTCCGCGAGGAACGCGTCGAACGTCTCGTCGGTGTCGATGCATTCGTACATGCACGTCGCGCACGTTTCGAACCCATCGGCGTGCTGCGGCGCGACGGCCGGTTCCGGCGACTCGCCCGCGGGCGGGCCGAAGAGGCTGTCGCCGAAAGGTTGATGCTTCGGGGTGGGCTTGACGAGTTTTTTCCCGGTTCCCGCGCTGGTTGTCGCCGTCGTCGTGGCGCCGTCGCCGGTGACGCGCTTGAGCAGGTTGTTGAATCCCAGCTCCACCAGGTGTGGCTTGAGCCCCTCGACGTTCAACCCGCTGTAGCGGCACTGCTCGACGTCGAAGTCAAAGTCGACGTCGTTCTTGAGCGTCACGAGCCGCCGGGCCATGGGGATGCGGTCGCCGAAGTTCTGGAAATTCTCGCGGAGCTTGGGGGTCAGCTCGTCGAGGTGCTCGAGCACCTTGTCCGCACTGCCGTACTTGTTGATGAGCGTCGCCGCCGTCTTCTCGCCCACGCCGGGGATGCCGGGGATGTTGTCGATCTTGTCGCCGATGAGCGTCTGCACGTCGACGGCCTGCGCGGGGAGATAGCCACACTTTTCGCGGATCTTCGTCGCGTCGATCACCTCGTCACCCTGCACGTCGTACATCCACGTGCAGTCGTTGACGACTTGCCGCAGGTCCTTGTCCTTCGACACCATGAAGATGTCGTAGTCCGCCGCGCACAGCTTATGCGCCATCGTGGCAATGAGGTCATCCGCCTCGTATCCCGGCTTGACGAAAATCGGCACGCCCGCGTCGCGGACGATCTGAAGAATCCGCCGCTCCTGCGGATGGAAATCGTCCGGCGGCGGGGTTCGGTTCTGCTTGTATTCGGGGAAAAACTCCTTGCGGAACACCGTCTCGTCGCCGCTGTCGATGACCATCGCCAGATAGTCGGGTTTGCGCTGGTCGATCAGGTTCAGCAGCATCTGCGTGAAGACAAACGTCGCCTTCGTCGGCTCGCCGGTCGGGCTGGTGAGATCGCGAAACGGCGCGAAGTACGCCCGGAAAATGTGGGCGTGCCCGTCGATGATGTAGAAGCTCTTTCTTGGCATTGAGGGTGAGGCATTCCGCGCTCGCGTCACGGGGGCGTCCTTGCGGGTAATTGTAGTCGCGAAGCCGTCTTCGGGAAGGTCGCGGGCCACCCCGTGACGCACGTGGCGCCGAGGGGACAAAGACGGGTCGGCTTCGGTGGCCTCGATCCGCATATCCACCGGCGACGGAAGAATCGGCAGACCCGCGGCGCACAGCCTCACGCCGTCATGCTTTCCCGCGTGGGCAAAATGCGGTACCTTGCGCGGCGGGTGTGGGTTATCAGGCGCCATGGATTGGCGGCGCGAATGGGTCGGATCGCGGCGGCACTCATGTCTGGCACCGGCGTTACCTCGCGTGCGGGCAGTGGTCCGGAGCAATCCTCGAGGCGAAAGCGGCACGGTGGCATGCAAGGTTCTGATAAGCGTGATGGCGGTGGCGGCGGTGTGGACCACTGCCGCTTCCGTTGTGCGCGCGCAGAACGGGTTGTCTCCCGGTTCCGCATCGATCGCCGACGTCATGCTCAACGCGCCCGCCGCCCTGCTCGCCGTGCTGAGCAACCCCGACGCTCCGCAGCCCGAGCGTGACGAAGCGGCGCGGCGGCTGGTCATGATGGACACCCCCGAGGCCGAGGACGCGCTGCAGAAAGCGCTGGTCAACACGGGCAACCCGCGCGGGCAACAATCCGCCGCCCGGGCGCTGGCCGAGGATCCGACCCCCAGCGCCGACTACGTCATTCCGCTGGCGGCGCTGATCGGCGCCGACCCGGCTTCCAGCGAAGCGGGGGCACGCGCACTGGCGCACCTGCGCGACGATCCCAACGCGCGTCTCCGGCTGCTCGACGCCGCCGGCAATCGAAAGCTTCCCTTGCAGTCGCGGCTGGCCGTCGTGCGATCGCTGGCGCCGCTGGCCGGGAAGCAAGCCGCCAAGACGCTGGTCGACATCGTGACGGACGACGCTGAACTCGCCGGCGTGCGCAACGCCGCCGCCAACGAGCTGGTCGAGATGACCGGGCTGCCCGAAAGCGGCCCCGATGCGCAGCGCTGGCGGCAGTGGTGGGACGCGAACCAGAACAAGAATGACGCACAGTTCGCCCGGGAGATGCTCGCCGCCCGCGCCGCCCGGCTGGACCGCATCGAGCCGCGGTTCGACCGGCTGGTCACCGAATTCCGTCAGCACCTGCGCGAGACGTTTCAGGACGCGCCGGCGGGGAACAAGGAGTCGATTCTCGCCGGATACCTGCGCTCGCCGGCGAGCGAGGTGCGGCTGTTGGGCGCGGAAATCGTCGTCGAGCTGTTCGACGCCGCCCGCCCGATCCCCGACAGCGCCGCCCAGCAGCTGCGCACGCTGGTCGGGGACAGCGACGAGCAGGTCCGGTTGCAGGCGGCCGGCGCGATTCGCGCGATCAACGACAAGGGCGCCTTGGACGCCGTGCTCGCGCAGCTCGCGGTCGAGCGCGTGCCCGCCGTCCGCGCGGCACTGGCGGGGGCGCTGGCGCCAATGGGCAGCCCGCGCGCCGTCGAGCCGCTGCTCGCGCTGCTCGAGGACGAGAACCCCACCGTCATCGCAGCCGCCGCCTCAGCGCTGAGAGGGCTTAAGGAGCGTTTGGGCGAGGTCGAGCAGAAGCTGGCGACAGGGATCAGCCGCGCGCTTCACGATGCGCTGCGCCGCGCGGGCAGCGGCGCGGGCGTGATGCCGCTACGCGAGGAGCTCGTCGGCGCGATGGTCGGCTGGGCCAGTCCCGACCCCGACGTCCGCGACACGTTCCGCAACCTGCTCCGCCCCAACGAGCCCCCCGCGATGCGCCAACTGGCGCTGCAATACTTCGGACGGATGGGCTCCGATTTCGCCTGGCCGGCCGACAACATCGTCAACTCCGGCGCGCTGGAAGACCGCGAGCCCCGGGTCCGCACCGCCGCCGTCAACGCCCTGGCGCGCACGGCCAAGGCCGAGCACGCGCAGCGGCTGTTCGAGCGGCTCTCGCCCGACGTCGAGCCCGTGCCCGCCGTTCGCGACGAGGCGTGGATGGCGCTGGCCGTCCTCTTCGAGCGCGAGTTCGAGATCGAGCAGCTCAACGCGTGGGCCGACAAGTTTCCCAACGCGCCGGAGCGGCGGCTGACGGTGCTTGAGACGCTCCGCAATAAACTCATCGACACGCGGATGGAGAACGAACTCGCCGTCGTCCGCCAGAACGTCGGCGAGACCTACATGAAGCTCGGCCAATACGGCAAGGCCGCGACCGAGTTCAAGCTGGCGCTGGACGTGCCCCGGCCGGGACAGGTGCGGGATCTGCTCGTCACCCAGTTGATCGATGCCTACCTGCTCGACGGCAACTACGAGGAGGCCACCCGGTTCGGCGCCCGCATGATCGCGGAGAACAAGCAGTACGCGTCCACCATCCGACCGGCCCTGACCAACGAGATCGACCGGTTGCGGACGGTGGGCGAAGTTGAAAATGCGCTGCGGCTGGTCGGGCTCACGCTCAAAATGGACCCGCCCCTGGCGGAGAACGTCCGCAACGACCTCCGCGCGATCGAGGCGCACCTTCGCCAATCGACCATCGCACCGGCCAGGCCGTAGCCGCGTTGCGCCCGTGCTTTCGTTCCCGTCGCCCCATCGCGCGACACCCGCGCGAGGAGACGCCGACCATGCCCGACATCGACTCCGACCGACTGATCTGGATCGTGACCGGCGTGCAGCTCAAGGCCGAGCTGGGCGACCGCCCGCTCGCGTACCGCATCGAGCGCGAGCTGCGCGAGCGTCTTGCCGCGCTGCTCGATCCCCCCGAGGCAGGCGAGCCCCCGCGCCTTTCGCCGGTCGTCGTCAGCGACGTCTACTACCTCAACAATTCCGACGCCCAGGCCGGCCCGACGATCAGCATCGGCGGGCCGGGAATGAACGCGCTGTCGGCGTCGCTCGTCGAGCAGCTTCCCACGCCTGTCGCCATCGAGAACACGCTCGTGGTCCAGATGGACCTGGACATGAACGACCTCCGCTGCGCCATCTGGGGCATGAACCATCTGGACACCGTCCGGGCCGTCGACACGTTCATCGCCAAGGGGTATCTGGACACGTTCGTGAGGGGCGTGGTGGAACAGATGGAGGACGACGATTGATGAAACTCCCTACTCGACGATCGCCGTCGGGACGCTGATCTTCTCGACGTCGCGTGCGACGTTGCCCTCGAAGCGGATGGCGATGGCGGAGCGGTCGGCGCGGTCCAGGGGGTAGTACCACGTATCGGCGCGCCAGATGCTCAACCGGGTCACGCCCCGGGTAAGCAGCGCGGTGCGCGGGGGGCCGAAGACGTTCTTCACCGCGCCCTTGGCGCTGCCCACGATGGCGCCGCGGAGCGATGAGAACGGCTGCTCGCCGTGCGCGTAGCGCGCGAGCAGGTCGCGCATCGCGCGCGTGCGCATTTGGCCGCGGAACATCGACTTCAGCCGGTTCACCAAGGGTGTCGACGCGCCGGCCGCGAACGCCGCCGTCAGCGCGATCGCCCCGCCGATCAGCAGCGGCGC
Organism: Tepidisphaerales bacterium; assembly: GCA_038233535.1. Lineage (GTDB taxonomy): Bacteria > Planctomycetota > Phycisphaerae > Tepidisphaerales > Tepidisphaeraceae > DASYWJ01. The sequence continues at coordinate 6,989 of JBBSLV010000118.1, forward strand.
AATCGCGAGGAGCAGCGCCGCGCCGGCGGGGTCGCGCTCCCGCTTTGCCGGCGAAATTGCGGAGGACGTTGCTCGTCGTTTCGGGTCGGCCATGTGGTGGCACTCCGATTCTGTTCATCGGCATTATGAGGATCGGTTCGGAATCCGTTCAACCCACAATCCCGGCAATCCCACGGCAATTTACCCCGCATAACGCTCACGACCAGTCTTCTCCCCCGCCAGCACGAACCGGTGCCCGAAGTGGCGGTGATACCCGGCGAAACCGATCCCCGCGCGCTCGCGCAGCGCGAGCACCTCGGGCTTGCTGAACGCCTGCCGCACGCTTATGCGGGCGTCGTGGCGCACGATCGGGTTAGCCGCCAGCGTGAACAGCGAGATCCACGCATGCGCCCGGCGGTGGCGGAGCAGGTCGGCGGCGATGATTCCGCGCCGCGACAGCGCGCCCATCGCGCGCAGCACCGCTTCAGCCTCCTGGTCCGAAAGGTGATGAAGGAACATGCTGCAAATCGCGTAGTCGAAGCTGCCGGCGTCGAACGGGAGGCGCAGCGCGTCGCCCTGCACGATACGGATGCGCGGCTCGTTTACGGTTGCATCGCGCGCGGCGTGAACGGTCTTCTCATGACGATCGATCCCGACGACGCGCACGTCGAACCCCCGGCGCTCGCCCCAGCGCACGATCGCCAGCGGCACGTCGGCCGACCCGGTGGCAAGGTCGACGATCTCGATCCGCTCCCCCCGCCGCCACCCCCGGCTGAACCGCGCGAGGTGCGACAGCGTCGCCCGCGTGTAGCCGAACAGCGCGTTGACCTGCCGGATGAACCGCAAACTCTTGCGCAGCTCGCGCGCGTCGACGCCGTCGGCGTCCATCCACTCCGCTTCGCGCTGACGGGTTGTCAAAGAGCTGAGCATGGGAATGACGAGCGCCTGACGAAAAGATCCTGCGTGTTGTTGTTCCCAATACTACGGCTGCCGCGCGGGCTGGGCCGTCGGGGGATCGACGGGCCGCTCCTCGATCCCCGTGTAATCCGCCCGCAGAATCGCGCCGGCCTTGGAAGACAAGCGGATCGCGAAGTCACTGGCGCGGCGGAAGCGATCGGGCTCGGCGCCAAGCTGCATCGCCACCTCACGGTTGTGCGACACGACCTCGCGGCAGGTCTCCATCACCTGCTTCAGCGCCGCCTCGTCGGCCGGGGACAGCCCGCGCTTTTTCACCTTGATCGCGGCCGGGGGCGCCTGCCCGGGACGGTTTTCCTGCGGGAGGGCGATCAGCCCCAGCGCGTGGTTCTCAATCTCGTTGGCCTTCTGATCAAGCTCGATCAGCGCCTCGTCGAGCAGCGTCTCGATCCGCGTGACGAACGATTTGAAGAACGCGTCGGTCCGCGCCGTCGACCCCGTCGCCGCCCGCTCGACGGACGCCACAGGCTCCACCGCGCTCACGGTATCGAGCACGTCGGCGATCTTCTTCGACTCCTTCGCCGCCCGCACCGTCGGCCCAATCGCCGCCATCTCGTCGGCCAGCAGCGCATCGAGCCCCGCCTTGCGGTCGGCGACGATGTCGATCTCCCGCGCCGCCGGTTCGCCCGTGCGCGGGGTGTACACCAGTCGCTCGCACCGGCTCATGAGCAGCGCCATGGCGCGGGCGGTGGCACGGTCGTCGTCGTTCGTCGCCGCCTCGGCCGCGTCGCGGTACGACTTCGCCGCCGCCGGCTCGATGCGCATGCCCAGCTGCGCATCGGCGCGGATGAGCAGCAGCTCCCCGCGGTCGTACGCCGCCGCGTCGTCGCCCTTGAGGTGCAGCGCCCGGGCGATCTCGCGGAGGGCGCGCTTGTGCTGCTTGTCGTTGACCATCTGGCGCATCTCCGACGACGACGGCACCTCGCGGGCCCCGACGAGCAGGAAACACAGCAGCGACAGCAAAACGGCGGGTGTGGTTCGGCGAGGGTGTCTCATGACTGGTGTCCCATCATAGTCGCCCGCGACGCCAACGTTGGGTTCGTTTCGTCACCGGCGAAGCGCCCGCCGGGCGCGAAAACCCCCGCCCTGCGCCATGGCGAAGGTTTTGCACCGGAACTCATTGGCTTCGATTGGCTTCGTTTCGTCATGCCGTTCGCCCAAAACCGGAAGTTTTCGGAAATTTTCGGAACCCGCCGGAGCCGGGCATCCATTCGGACATCTCATCCCCATCAGGTTTGACCCGTGCGCCGTGTTTGGCGAGGCCGCTTCAGCGGCCGGGTCCGACCGCGCCTGATTCCAGTTTGATGCGTATCAACATCCGTCCGACCTCCCGCTACCCAGGAGGGCCGCCGGTGGGCGCACCGTGCGCCCCACCCAAGCCCCATCGTGCGCGATTTGATGCACGATCGCGCACGGCAGAACCCGGAGGCGGTGAGAAGCCGTGAAAAAGCACCCCGAAGAATTTTGACCGGCAGGATTTTGCGGTAAGTCCCTTTGCGCAATGGTGTGGAAGAACGCGCAAAAGGAGTTACCAC
>JBBSLV010000119.1:0-9394 GCA_038233535.1 Tepidisphaerales bacterium
CAGGGTCGAAAGCAACGCAAAAAGTCGGTAAACGCCGGCCCGAGGGCCGCAACCTGCTCCACAGTCATCCGTGACCTCCTTGTCAGGAGGTAATACCGCGTAGGCACGGTGACGTTGAGCGGAATCAGCGCTGTAGTGCTAAAAGTACCTATTCACCCCGGCTCTGCGGTGAATCGACCATTTTTTAGACGCTCTACGAATCACACTGGCTGGAGCCCCAGAAGCGAGAGGCTGTCTCGATGAATCATCCGCTCGATCTGTTGCTCGTCGAGCCGCGGGAGCTTCGTCCCTTCCAGCATTGCGTTCAGCCCGCGGATGCCGGCAATCGAATCGTTCACCGTCGTGAACGGATAGTCCGTCCCGAACAGCACCTTGTTCCACACGCCGTACTCCTGCACGAGCATCAACGAGTGGTAAAGCTGGAACGGGCGGTAGTGCAGCGCGCTGACGTCGGCGTAGACGTTGGGGTGCTTGCGGAACGTCGCAACGCATTCGCCTTCGTACGGATGCCCGAGGTGGGCCATGACGATCTTCACGTCGGGGAAGCGCCGGGCGACGGCGTCAACGTGCCGCGGGAGCGTGCACTCGAGCGGCGCCTGCGCGACAAAAGTCGTGCCCGTGTGCAGCAGCACGGGCAGCCGTTTGTCGCTCGCATAGCGCCAGAGCGGATCGAGCCGCGGGTCGTCCGGCCTGAACCCACCGTACATCGGCAGGAGCTTGATCCCGCGGAGACCCAGCTCCTCGTGGCCCTGGCGCAGCTCGCGCTCCCAGCCGTGCTGCGTCGGGTCGACGCAGAGGAAGCCGAGGAGGCGCTTCGGATCCTGCGCGACGTACCGGGCGACCGATGCGTCGTCGACCCACAGCCCGCTCAACTTCGCCTTGCCCCCGAATACGATCGTGCGGCAGTCGTCCGGCGCCGTCCGGCGGTAGTCCTCGTAGCGGACGGTGAGGTCAGCCTCCGTCCCGCCCCGCGCTCGCGCGGCCTGGAACCGGAAGTCGTCGCCGAAGTGAAGCGGGTACTGCCAGGCGTGGGTGTGGACGTCCACGATCATGCGGGCCCCTTTTCGCGCGCGAGCGCGTCGTTCAACAGGTCGAAGAGCCGGTCGACCTCGCGCCGGGTTTCCTCATCGAGCTGATAGCCGACCGGACCGCGGACGATCGCATTCTGGAAGATGCCCTGGCGGACGAGCAGGTGCTTCTCGACCGCGAGGAACGCGTCGAGGCTGTTCTGTACCGCGACGAGCGAGGAGATCGGCAGCGACAGTTCGTAAATGCGTCGCTCGTCTCCCGCTTGAAGCGCCCGCCAGAGGGATACGATCCCCTTGATGAGGTCTGCGCCGGGCATCGTGCCGACGATCCCGCGTCGGTGGCTATCGACCAGCGCGATGCCCCCGGTGCCTTCGAAGATCCGTGCGCGCCCGCCGGTGGCGTCGCGCAAAGCGGAAAGCCTCGGGCCGATCGGTGGGGCTTCCGGCTTGAACAGCACACGGTCGGCGCCGAATTCGGCCAGCAGCCTGGCTTGCAGCTCGATCGACATCGGCCGGCCGACGTACCCGCTGGCATCCTGCACGACGAGCGGAAGGGGCGTCGCGCGGACGATGCGCTCGAAATAGCGCATGAGGTCCGGTTCGCCCAGCGCGACGGAGACGGGTGGGATCGCCATCAGGGCGTTCGCCCCGGCCTGCTCCGCGTGTTTGGCAAAGGCCTCGGCGACGCGCGACGATTCGGCCCCGACGCTGATGACGACCGTTCCCCGGCTCCGGCCGAAGCGGCAGGCAAGCTCGGCGAGGCGCCGGCGCTCGTTCGTGTCGAGCCGAAGCAGTTCCGACACCATCGCCATCACGATGCCGTCGGCGCCGCAGTCGAAGAGCCAATCGATCTCGCGCGCCAGCGTGTCGGCGTCGATCGATTCGTCGTCCTCACGGAACGGCGTCTGAAACACGGGCAGGACGCCACCCAGCGATGGCGCACGGCCGGCGGTGGGGGTCATCGGTTCCGTCATCTCCATGGTTTGGGTCTCGGTCCCGCCTCTGAGCGTGTGAACATTTGTGTAGCACGGGTTTTCAACCCGTGCTTCCGTGACGAAAACACGGGTTGAAAACCCGTGCTACGAAAAAATCAAAAACTCTCCGGATGATTCAAAAACACAGATTGGACAATAGACGCGGGCGGCGCCGGTCACTTTCGCGATTTTTATTTTGACATTCGACAATCCGTGTGTACCCTGTTTAACGGGAGTTAGCAATACGCTAAATCGCGTTGGGCTATTTCTCCGCAGGACGTGCCGCGCTCGCTTGTGCGAGTTCGGCGAGGTCACTGGAAACATTCGGAGACCGCCGTTGAGCGGTTCTCATTCATTTCTTTTATGGAGAGGGCATCATGGCATTCAGTCAACGAGCGCTCGTGTTGGGGGCAGGACTTGTGACGATGGCGGCGGCGCAGACGGCGTCGGCGGTGACCATTGGGTTTGAGCCGTTGGAGGGTTACGTCCCTGGCTCTTTGGTTCCGCAACAGGGGTGGGTTTTTAACTCCTACGTCGGTACGCCTAACGGAACCGTCGAAGTCTCGACGGTATCGCCCTTGGCGGGAAGCCAGTCGCTGCGCTACACCCAAACCACCAGTGGGCTCTTCGCCGACGTGAGCAAGGCGAACGTTGTTTCCACGCCCTCGCAAGGCACGACCACGGACGACCTAACCGGTTCGGTGCTTCTCAGTGCCGACGCCAACAGTCAGGCGGGCGGGCAACTGGGTCTGTTTCTCAGTCCCGACGCGTTCAACGGCGCCACCCCCATCGGCATCCTGCTCGAAGGCGCGAACAGCGCCTCGGGGACAGGCAACATCCTGATCATCGATAATACGTATGCCCAAACGAATACCAATCCCTTCCGGCCGGTGGGAAGCTACGTCCCCAATAACGTGTACGAATTCGTGTTCGGAGTCGATTTCGACAATGCCAACTACTCTATTGCCTATCGAAATCTGACCGCTGGCGAGACGGCGTTCACACCAGCGGCGGGGGGCGGTCCTGACGGCTCCTTTACATTCTTCGGCGGCTTTGCTTCGGAAGGCGATGGCAGCTTTTCGGTGGACACGGGAACGTTTCTCCGGGGCGGCGTCGGCCAGATCGACAACATCACGCTCGAGCAAGCGCCCATTCCCGAGCCGACGACGCTCGGCCTGGCGATGCTCGGCTTGGGCGGCTTGGCGCTGCGCCGCCGTTCGCAAAAAGGGACGTAGCCAACTGGAGCAGACGTTTTGGAGCAGCGCCTGCGCCGCCATGCGCAGGCGCTGCTTCACCGTTGACTCATGGAGATTGTTATGAAGCATCGAGCGCGCTCTGGATTCACGCTGGTCGAACTGCTGGTCGTCATCGGGATCATCGCCGTCCTCGTGGCGCTGCTGTTGCCCGCGCTTTCCGCGGCACGCGAGGCGTCCCGCACCACGCACTGCCTGAGCAACCTGCGGCAGATCGGAATGACGCTGAGCATGTACGCGATTGAGAACAAGGGGTTGCTGCCCCCGCAGTACCCTGACTCAATCCGCCTGCTGACTCCGCGTGTGCGCGAGACGTTCGACCGTTACCTGAAAGGAACCTACGGGGTCTTCTATTGCCCGACCCTCGACCCAGTCACCCGCTTCATCCCCGTCGTGCCCCCGATACTCAGTCCCGCCGACGCTTACAAACCGGCCGAATTTCACTGGAAGAACCCGGCGATCACCAGCAATACGTATCACGCGCTGGGCTACTTATACCTGGGTAATCCCACGATCGCCGGTCCGCCCCTGCCGGGCGGCATCTGGGTCGATGCCGACGGGGACGGCAGCACGCGCGACGAGTATCTCATCAAGCTCCACGAGAAAGGCGCCAGCGAGGTCGCGCTCGCGGCGGACGTGATGAATCAGGCGCCGCTGGCGGGACGAATGGACCTGTGGATCTTGCGCCATCCCGCCGACGCCAAGGCGACCCGAGCGAATGTCGGCAAAGGCGGACAGAACGTTCTTTTCGGTGACGGTCACGTCATCACGCGCCGCCGCGACGAGTTGAAAGTCCGCTGGTACGTGCCATCGCCGATTGGTTGGTGACCGCTCTTGCCGGGGCGAATATGATTCATGACGCGGCCGCAGGGCTTATGACACCGCTTATGACACCATCGACCAAAGCGCGTAAAGGCGTCATGACTTCCGCCCAACTCGCCAAAACCCTCAACCTCTCGCGCACCACCGTCTCGCTAGTGCTCAACAGCCGCGGGGAGGAGTACGGGATCTCATTCGAGACCATCCAGCGCGTGCAAAAAGCCGCGCGGACGATGAACTACACGGCGAACCCCGTTGCCCGCCAGCTTACCGGCAAGCGCAGCAACGTCGTCGGGTTGCTGATCAACACCGCGTCGGTTGTCGATCCTCGGCTGACGCAGAAGATGGAGATGCTGGCGGCGGCCAGGCAGCTGCGATTCTTTGTCGGCCATGCTGTCGGTGACGAGCCGCAGATCCGGGCATATATCGACGACTTCCGCGCCCGCGGCGTGGACGCGATCATCGTCCACCACCACAACCACCCCGTCTGCCGCGACTTCATCTATGAGGAACTCGCGAAGATCCCGCGGGTGCTCTACTTCTACAAGCCCGAGCCGGTTGTCGAGGATCCCTGGTACGTCGAGCCCGACTTTCACGAAGTCGGCCGGCTTGCGACGCAGCATCTGATCGACCGCGGTCGGCGGCGCATCGGCATCGTGTGCATTTCCGAAACGCTTTACCCCGTCATGCGCGCCCGCCGGATCGGGTATCAGGCCGCGCTGCTTGCCGCGGGGATGGAGTACGACCCGGCGCTGGTGTGGATGCTCGACGAACGGCTGTCGACGCACTGGTCGGAGACGACGCCGGAGTCCGACGCCCAGGCGATCGTGGACGAGCTGGTCGTGCGCCAGGGCGCCGACGCGATCGTCAGCATGTCGGACCTCGAAGCGATCCGGCTGATCGCCGCCATTCAGCAAACGGGCCGAAAGGTTCCGGATGACGTGGCGGTGCTCGGCACGGACAACCTCGGGGTGGCGACGCTGGTCGCTCCGCACGTGACCAACATCGACCTGGGCCTGGACAGGATTGCCCAGGCCAGCGTCGACCTGCTGTTTGAGATGATCGAAGGACCGCCGGGCGCGAAGGGGCGCGAGATGGTGATCAAACCGGAACTCGTCGTGCGCCAGTCGAGCTGACGGTTCCGCCGGCGACGCGTTGCAACCGTGCAGGGATTTTGAAGGAGCAGTTGATGCCCAGTGCGTTTCATGTTGCCGCCGCCGCCGTGTTGACAATTGTTATGGTCGCGTCGGCGCAGACGACGGCGCCCGTGCCGGGAGTGACCGAAGCGCTTGCGGCCAAGACTGACCTGTGGGGCGAATTGTCGATGCGCGAGCCCAACGGGCCGAGCTATGCGTTCTTTGAGAAGCTGCTCCCGCCGTTGCGTTACGTCGACACCCCGTTCCGGCATTATCCGATCGCCCTGGCCGCGCCGCTGGGCCCGCGCAAGGGGCGTGTAGTCAGCAACGGAAGCGGCATCAACCTGTCCGGCGCCGCCGGAGACGTGCGATGGTACGGCTTCCCGCTGGGCATAACGATTCACGTCGGACCGGCCGACGAGGTGTATGGCAGCGACCTTTCCAAGCTCGAAGGGCCGAGCTTTGCAGAGGGCTACCTTCCGATCGTCCAGATGCGCTACCGCGGCGACGCCGCGCTGGCGCAGGAAACGTTCGTTCCCACGACTGCCCCGTTCGCTGAGCACGCCGCCGTATTCGCGCGGTTCGAGATCCCCGAAGGCAAGCCGAGTACGCGCGTCAGCCTGGCCATCGAGAGCAAGGGCGCCTTTGCCGTAAAAGATGGGCTTGTTGTTGATGAAAAGGGTCAGTGTCTCATGTGGCTGGGCGAAGGCTGGACGTGGGACGGCGCCAGCAAGCGCCTCACCGCCGAGGCAGGCGCCGAGGGAGGGGGCCGCCCGCTGCTGCTGGCGGTGTTCAGCCACCCGCTGGCCAACCCTTCGCTCGGCAAGCTGGATCAAACCGTCTACGACAAGCTCCGCGGCGACTGCGCAGCGCAGTGGGAGCAGTGGATCGCGCGGTGCATGACGCTTGCGGTGCCGGAGGAGATCGTCAACCGGGCGTGGAAGGCGGTCGTCGTCGGCAACCTGATGATGGCGACCGGCGACGAGATGTCTTACAGCGCCGGCAACCGCTATCAGCGGCTCTACGAAGCCGAGGCGGGCGACGCGATGCGCGCCCTGATGACCTTCGGCCTGCTCGACCTGGCCAAGCGGATGACCAACCCGTTTCTGACGTACGTCCAGCAGGGGCTGCGTTATCACGACGCGGGGTTCAAGCTGCAACTGCTCTCGCACGTCTATTGGTTTACGCGCGACGCCGGCTTCATTCGCGAACGCCGGGATCTCTGGCGGCCTGCCGTCGACATCATCCTGAACGAGCGCGAGAAAAAGAGCGGCCTGCTCCCGAAGGAGAACTACGCCGGCGACATTGACACGCAGGTTTATTCGCTTAACTCCAACGCCAGCTCCTGGCGCGGCCTGCGCGACATCGCCGCAGTCCTGCGCGACATGGGCGAGCGGAACGAGGCGGAGAAGATCGCCGCCGAGGCCGCCAAGTTCCGCGCCGCGATCGTTGCCGCGATCGGGAAAAGCGAGTTCCGCGACGTCGATCCGACGTTCATTCCCATCGCGCTCTTCGGCGCCGAAAAGCCGCACGATCCGATTACCGCCAGCGTGACGGGAAGCTACTGGAATTTGCTTATCCCCTACGTGCTTGGCTCGGGCATCCTTGACGATCAGCGCACGCGCGCGACGCTCGACTACCTTCATACCCGCGGCGGCATCGCGATGGGGATGACGCGCTTCCACCAGCACTCGGGGTTGTTCGCAAATGCAGACGGCGTCGATGACCTGTACGCGCTCCGGTACGTCCAGACGCTGCTGCGGCGCGATGAGGTGGACCGCGCGCTCGTCACCTTCTACGGCAAGCTCGCCCAGGGCTTCACGCGCGACACGTTCATCGGGGGCGAGGGCACGGGTCTCATCCCCCTCGATGCACATGGCCGGCCGATGTACCTCCCGCCCAACGCCGCGGGCAACGCGCTGTTCCTGACGACGCTGCGCGAACTGCTCGTGCAGGATCAGGATCTGAACAACGACGGCGCGCCCGAGACGCTCCGGTTGCTGTTCGGCACGCCCCGCGCATGGCTGGAGGACGGCAAGACGATCCGGCTTGAGGACGCGCCGACGGCGTTCGGGAAGGTGTCGGTGGTGGCGACGTCCGCGCTCGCCGAAGGCGAGGTGACGGTCGACGTCACCCCGCCAAAGCTGGCACCTGCGTCGGCCCGGCTTCGCGTCCGGTTGCCGGATGGGTGGTTCGTGACCTCGGCTTCGATCGGCGATGAAAAACTCCCCGTCGGCGACGACGCGTCGGTCGACGTCTCGGCACGCCGGGAGCCGTTCAAGGTCCGGTTCGGCGTCACGCAAAAGTAATCAACATGCGGATCAAAGAAGTTCACACCTATCCGATCACGCTGCCGGTCCGCCCGGAGTTCGTGATCGTCTCTTCCGCCGGCCGGCACGCCGTCTCGCGATACGTGCTGATCGAGCTGCGCACGGACGAAGGCATAAGCGGCTGGGGCGAGGCCACCGTCATGCCGATCTGGAGCGGGGAAACGCAGGGCGGCGCGCTGGCCGCGATCAACGACATCCTCGGCCCGATCGTCGTCGGCCGCGACCCCGCTGATTTCGAGGCGATGGCGGCGCAGATGGACGCCGCTTTAATCGACAATTTTTTCACCAAGGCCGCCGTCGAGATGGCGCTGCTGGATCTGGCGGGCAAGACGGCGGGCAAGCCGGTTTACGAGTTGATCACCGGCGCGGCCGTGAATCCGCTGCGCATCCCGATCAAGTTCAGCATCGGGCTGCGCGAGCCGGAGAACGCCGCCGAGATTGCCGCCCAGAAGGTGCGCGAGGGGTTCACGGCGCTGAAGATGAAGGTCGGCCCGGATGTGGAGAAGGATCTGCTCCGCGTGCGCCTGGTGCGCGAGGCGGTGGGGGTTGACGTGCGTCTCAACATTGACGTCAACGGCGGGTGGTCGGTGGACGAATCGATCCGCCAGATCCCGCGCTACCTTCCGTTCGATCTCGATTACGTCGAGCAACCCGTCCCGCGGTGGGATATCGACGGCATGGCCAGGGTGCGAGCGAACTCTCCCCTGCCGATCATGGCCGATGAGTCGGTCTTCGCGGTCTGGCAGGCCGAGCAGGTCGTGCAGAAGCGCGCCGCGGACCTGATCAGCATTTACCCGGGGAAGAACGGGGGCATCCTGCGCTCGCTGGCGATCAGCAAGCTCGCGGCGGGGGAGGGGATCGCGTGTCACGTCGGGTCGAATTTGGAATGGGACATCGCCACGGCGGCGATGTGTCAGCTCGTCGCCGCCGCGGCGAACGTGCAGGTGAGCCGGTATCCTGTGGATATCCTCGGTCCCCTGTACTATGTCCAGCGCCCGAAGCGGCAAGCGGTCCGGTTCGACGGCGGACACGTCGAGACGCCGTCCGGACCGGGGTTGGGATTGAACGTGGACCGGGAAGAGATCGAGGCGCTGTCGCGGCGGCAGCGGGAGAGGCGGTCGGAATGAAGTCGCTGAAGGATCGAGTTGCGGTGGTGAGCGGCGGCGGGCGCGGCATCGGACGAGCGGTGTGCGAGGTGCTGGCCGAGCAGGGGGCATGGGTGCTGGTGACGGACATCGACCTCGAGACCGCCCAGGACGCCGCCGAGCAGATCCGCGCCGCCGGCGGCGCCGCCGAGGCCGCGCGGGTCGACATTGGCAGCCGCGCCGAGATTGACGATGCCATGAAGACGGTCGCCGACCGCTTTGGCCGCGTCGACGTGCTCGTCAACAACGCCGCCTACATCGGCCAGTGGCACGACGTGCTTCACTCGACCGACGAGGAATGGGACGGCTGCCTGCGGACCACGCTGCTTGGCACCCAGCATTTCACGCGCGCGGCGCTGCCGTGGATGATCCCGCAGCGGCGCGGCTCGATCATCATCGTCTCCTCGATCCAGGGCATGGTCGCGTGCCCGAACTCGATCAGTTACACGACCGCCAAGGCCGGCCTCATCGGGTATGCCAGGAGCGCGGCCTGCGACTACGGCAAGCACAACATTCGCGTGAACGTGATTTGCCCCGGCGCGATCAACGTCGGTTACTCGCCCGAGCCGGGCGAGCCGGCTCACGAATACCAGGTCCGAAACACGTTCCTCGGCCGCGTGGGCCTTCCGCGCGAGGTCGGCCACGCCGCCGCGTTCCTCGCTTCGGATGCGTCGTCTTACATCACCGGCGCGACGCTCCCCGTCGACGG
>JBBSLV010000120.1:0-9387 GCA_038233535.1 Tepidisphaerales bacterium
CGACGCCGTCGCGGGCGACGAGGAAATGAGAAAGGCCGAAGCCGCCGCCGCGGCGCTGGCGGCGCAGGTCGATGCCCGGCGCAAGGAACTCGCCGCCCAGGCGGAAAAGGCCGCGACGGCCGAGCAGGAACAAAACCGTCTGGCGGCGCTGAAGGATCGCGAAGCCGAGCTGGGCGCGGCGCAGGCCAGGGCCGCCCAGGCGCAGCAGGCGCTCGTCGCGGCGCAAAAAGCCCTCCGCGCCGCGCAGGCAACCGAGGCCGAAGCCCGCGACGCCGGCGAGCGCCGCGACGCGCTCCAAAACGAGCGCGTCACTGCCCAGAAGGAGCTCGAAGCCGTCCTCCGCCAGCTCGACCTCAAGCGCAGCCAGGCATCGAGCAGTCCCGAGCCGCTGGCCCCGACGGAGACGGACGTCGAGATGACGGTCAGCGACCCGCGCCCGACCTACGCGCTGGCGTCGGTGGGCGGGATCGTCGCGGTCTTCACGATCCTGATGCTGGTGACCGGCACCGGCGCCGGCGCGCAGCCCGATGAAGTCCCCCCGCCCCTGGCCGAACTCGCCCCGGTCGTCGAGCGCACGCCGCCCACGCCGATGCCGCAGGCCGTGAACGGGAACAGCGCCCCCGCGCAGTCGCGGCAAGCGCGGCCCGACGATGCGCAGCCGCGCGTCGCGGTGTAATTGAACGGTTTCTTGCTGGTCCGGGTCTTCAACTGACGGCTGAGACCACCGGCGTGGTGGACAATCCAGATTACAGACTCATCGCTCTGAATTTCCCCTGTCTGCCTCCGGCGCGCGGGGGAGAAAAACCTTTGTCATTTGCGGCGCTTTCGGGGACAATGCCGCGCGGCGTTAGGTGTCAGCCAGAGATTCCTCAGCCAGATTGGACAACCACCGTGGATCAACCCAGCAGCCAGCGCGCGTCCGCATCCAAAGCGCATCGTTGTTTTTCGTCCCAGGCGCTCGCCCGCGCGGTCGCGTCGGCGTTTCCGAAGGCGGCGTTTCCGAAGGCGGCGTTGCCCGTGCGGTTGCTCGTCGAACCCCTGGAATCGCGCCGGCTTCTGGCCATCGATTTCTCGTTCAACATCATCGACCCCGGAGACGACAACTCCCAGTACTACGACGGCATCAACCGCATCCTCAACGCCGTCGGCAACGACTGGGGAAGTCGCTTCACGACGACGGCGACGCTCCAGATCAACGTCGAGTTCGAGTTCAACACCGTCGACAACTTCCTCGTCAGGGCGGATATCGACTGGGCTGAGCCGGTTCGCGAGATCGGGGACGTTCAGGTCTTTGAGCTCGGGGGGCCGCACGAGATCCGCACGGGGCAGGATCCCAACGGGGGAACGCAAGACGCGACGCTCACCTTCAACACCTCGAAGATTGAAAAACTCTTCTTCGACCCGGCGCCGCAGGACCGCTCGGCCCCGATCCCGGACGGGGAGTTTGACGCGTATTCGGTCCTCCTCCACGAGATCGGGCACATCGTCGGCCTGCAAGGCATCAAGGACGGCTTCACGGGTGAGCCGCGAGGCGGCAACGAGATCACGACCTACGACGAGTTCGTCGCCTTCACGGGGCCGGACACGGTCGTCTGGACGGGGGAGAACGCGACGGAAGCCTACGGCGAGATTGGCGGTACCGGACGGGTGCCCCTGACGCTGGGCAATATTTCGAACTACGGCAACCTGGGAGGTCCGGGCGCCGATCTGTACACGATGCTCATGGGCGGCGCGCACTCGTTCGGCGAGCGCCTGTCCATCGGCAACGTCGAGCTGGCCATGCTGTTCGACATGGGGCTGCCCGTCATCTTTGAGGGCGGCGAGGCGCCGAACCCCCCCGTCCCCCCGGTGCTCGACATCGGCGGAACGCGGCACTCGGACGTGATCGAGGTGATCTACACGGGCAGCATGTACCTGCTGAACGTGACCAACACGATCAAGGTCCAGGACATCGACTTCTTCACCGGCGAATCGATCTTCGTCGACAGGCGCCAGACCATGCGTTACGAGTTCCCTTCCGAAGGGTTCACTGACGTTGTCATCCGCGGCCTGGGCGGCAACGACCGCATCGTCGTCAACGCCGACATGCCCTCGTGCACGATCTTTGGGGACGAGGGCAACGACACGATCATCGGCGGCGACGGCGACGACACGATCTTCGGAAACGCCGGCAACGATCAGCTCATCGGCGGCAACGGAGACGACCGGCTCGACGGGGGTTACGGCCGGGACTACCTCGTCGGCGGCTTCGGCGACGACCGCATGTTCGGTGACATCAAACCCCCCGAACCCGACCCCGATGCCGACCCCGTTCCCGAGCGCGCGCCCGACACCAACCCCCACGACACCCTCGACGGCTCGGCCGGCGACGACTGGCTCTGGGGCGGCGACGGCAACGACTCGCTCATCGGTGGAGCCGGCGACGATCATCTGCTCGGTGAAGACGGCAACGATGAACTCTTCGGTGCCGACGGGCGCGACCGCCTCGACGGCGGAACGGGCGCCGATCTCCTCGACGGGGGGCCCGGCGTCGATACCGCCGACTACCTGACCGCAACTGCCAACCTCATCGTCACCCTCGACGAAAGGCCCGGCGACGGCGAGGCCGGGGAGGGCGACAACGTCAAGTTCAACGTCGAAAACATCTGGGGCGGCTCCGGCAATGACCGTCTCGTCGGAACCGGCGCCAACAACGTCCTCTTCGGCGGCTTCGGCAACGACGCAATCGACGGCGGAACGGGCAACGACTTCATTGAGGGCAGCGATGGTGACGACGTCCTCGACGGCATGATCGGCGACGACACGATCTACGGCGGCGCGGGCAACGACCGCAACACCGGCGGACCCGACCGCGATCTGATCAACGGCGGCGTCGGAAACGACCGCATCTTCACCATCGACCGCAGCGCCGACACGATCAACGGCGGCCCGGGTGAGGATCTCATCACCACCGACGAACTCGACATCATCGAGGACGCGGGACTGTAGCCCCCTTTCCCGCCCATCCTCTGGGATGAGCCGCCCCTCACGCACGCGACGGGCGCGCTGCTCCTTCCCGCCTGCTGTGGCTATCTGTGGCTGGGCAGGAGGCGATCAATCCGCCGGTGTGGGCGACGCGGATGGAGGGCGGGCATCCCGCGCACCACAGCGGAGTGTCCGCGCGCTACGGGCCGGCGGTTTGCGCCTCCTCATGGCGTTTCTTTCCATGCTTGTAAAAAACGCGACGATCTCGTGCAAGCCGCTCTAAAGCAGCCGCAACGAGGACACTTCCGCGGCGTCGGGATCAAGCCAGCTGAAGAAGACGCTGTGCGTGCGCTTGTTGGTCGCGATGCTGTGCGGGCCGGCGCTGAGCACCGAGCGGCGCGACGTCCAGGTGTCCGGTCCTCTGCGCGACGCGATGAACAGCCCGTTCTGGTTGTGGTTGGAGTACACGACCAGCGGCGTATTGCCCTCGAAGTACATCTGCACGTGGTCACCGAGCCGGCCGGTGCTCGCAACCGTTTCGACGAACCAGTCCACGTTGCGGTAGGCGTAGCGAACGTCGGCGGTCATCGCGTCCTGATAGGCGACCTGCGCCTGCAAGCCGGTCTGGGGTGAGCCCAGGTGCAGGCTCAGGTAGATGTTTCGGACGCCGGTCGTGTCGTCGACGGTGGAGATGAACCACGTCTCATCCGCGTCGTCGATGTTGAGCCGCGCGTACTTCAGGTTGCCGTTGGTCGAGTCGGCGTAGGCGATGGCGACGGTGGTGTTGAAGATGGTGAAGCCGTCAGGGATGCGGAACGGCGCCTCGCCGACGTCCAGGCTCAGCTCGCGTCCGACGTCGGAGCCGTCCAACCCGTCGATCGTGTTGCGCGTCCACTCGCCGGTGTCGCGGTCGAGGGTCGCCAGGCGCAGATCCCCGCCGCTGCGCCGGTAGTACGCGAGGTACGCGTTGCCCTTGATGTCGTAACCCAGCGACGGAGAGACGCCCACGTGCTTGTCCGACTCGACGGCCAGGCTCGCCCAACCCGCCTCGGGGTCGCCGGACAGCGTCGCGTACTTCACGGCAGTGTTGGTATGGTCGAAGTAGCCGATGCCGATGTGTCCGAGCGCATCGACGGCGATGGAGAGGTCGGAACCCACGTCGCCTTCGTCGTCGACGATGTAGGCATTGGACCACAGCCCCGACGCGTCGCGCGTCGAGTAGAGCAGTCGGCTGTTCTCGGCGTCGTACCACGCGGCGTGGAGGACGTGCTGGGCGTCCAGCGCGGTGTCGAATTGGGCGCCGAAGTCGATCGACTCGTACTTGCCGATGCGCTGCTTCGCCAGCTTCAGGGCGCCGTCGATGTCGAGGCGGCTGAACCGCAGGTCGCTGGTGCCGAAGCTCTCGTCGTCACCGTCGAAGTTCGAGGCGCCGCTGGTCATGAGGATCGAGCCGATGTCGGGGGGCAGCGCGCTGGGGTCGAGCTGTTTGATCAGCGCGGCGGCGCCCGCGACCATGGGGGCGGCGAAGCTCGTCCCGTCCGCGGGCGCGAACGTGCCGAAAAGCTGCGGCATGACGATGTCCACGCCCGGCGCCAGCAAGTCCAGCTCCTGCCCGCGCTGGGCGAAGTCGGCAATGACGTCGCCGGCGGTGACCGCGCCGACGGCGAAGCTGTACGGGTCGGACGCGGGCGACGCGACGCCGTCCTGGTGGATCGGCGGGGCCTGTCCGTCGTTCGAGTTGCCGCTGGCCACGGCAACGAAGACGCCCAGTTGCGCCAACTGGCTCAACTCGTCGCTCAACTCGTCGAGGTGGACCTCGTTGAAGTTGCCCCCTCCCAGCGACATGTTGACGACCGAAATGTTGTAGGTCGTGCGGTTATCGATCACCCATTGCAGCGCCCCCTCGATGTTCTCCGTCGGAAAGCTGATGCCCCGCCCGACGCGCAGGCCGACGAGGTTGGCCTCCGGCGCGATGCCCTGATACGTCACGCCGCCCGACACCCACGTGGAGCCCGCGACGGTGGCGGCGACGGACGTGCCGTGGCCCAGCGTGTCCATCGGATCGTCATCATTGTCGGCGAAGTCGTACCCCCCGAGCACTTTGAACCCCGCCCCGATTCCCCCGCCCAACTGCGGCAGGTTGTAATTGATGCCCGAGTCGATGACGGCGACGGTCGTGCCGTTCCCATTGGCCTGCGGATGGTTGAGCAACGCCAAATCCTGGTTGATGAGCTGTGCGTATTCGCTGAACGCGAACATCCGACGGGGCTCGAGCGCTTCGATGGGAAAATGCTTTGACAACGAATGCGACATGGACGTGCTCCTCCGGTCAATCTGGCGCGTGTCCCGCGCGTACGGCGCGGGGTTGCAGACGCGAGACATGTCCCCCGGCACCGAACAGCGAATGAGCGCAACTCCGCTCACGTGGTCCGCGTGGGATCGCCCCGCATTGCGAAGCTAAAGGTACCCGATTCGCCGCGCGTAAACCATACCGGCACGAAACTCAAAGTCGCTTGAGCGTCTCCTCGAAGTTCCGCACGCCAGCGCTGGCGCCGAAACCGGTGCAGCAGTCGGCGGCGGCGCGGTTGGCGAACCTGCCCGCCTGCTCGAGAGGCATGTTTTTAGCCAGGGCGGTGAGCAACCCGCCGAACCAGGTGTCGCCGGCGCCGGTGGTGTCGATGCAGTCGATTTTATAGGCGGGAACGGTCGTCGTGGTCTGCCCGTCGTCGAGGTAGCAGCCGTCGGCGTCGAGCTTGATGCCGATGAGTCCATCGCCCATGCGCCGGCGGAAGGCGGCAACCATCCTGTCGGGGGTCGATTCGCCCGTCAGCGCTTGCGCTTCCGTGCGGCTGGGGGCGAAGACGTCCAGGTGCGGGAGGATGGGCCAGAGCCATTTCGCGTCGGCGGGGGGATTCACCGTGTCCAGCGCGATCTTCGTCTTCGGCGACGTTGCTTTCAGCTCGGCCAGCACCTCCGGCAAGTCGGGCGTGAGCGCGGGGAGCAACCCGAAGTACCCGACCTGCACGACGTCGCATTGTGCGAACATTGGGATGCACCGGCGGAAGGCGGCGGCGTCCAGCAGTTTCGTGACGCCGGGCGTATGAAAGAAGACGCGCTCCCCCCCGGGTTCGACGGCGACGACGGTGGCGCTGGTCTGGGCGCGACCGTCCGCGAAGACGCAGGCGACGTCCAACCCCGCCTGGCGAAGGCGGTCGGTGATCGCGACGCCCAGCACGTCGTTCCCCACCAGTCCCGCCGCGGCCACGGTCATGCCGAGCTTCGCCATGGCGACCCCGGTGTTGCAGACGTTTCCGCCGGTGGTGAGCTCAAGCGTATCAAGGACCGCAAGCCCCCCCGGCGCCGGCGGCCGCCGGAGGTTCATCGGGGAGGCGATCAGGTCGGCGACGATCAGTCCGAAGAGGGCAGCGTTCTTGGGAGGGGGTGCGGGGTCAGGGGAAGGGGTCAGGGCGAGTAACGAAGTGGCCTAAAGCGGCAGATTGCTCTCGATCTTATTCTCTTGCCCCTCGCCCCTCGCTCCTTGCCCCTCTACCTCAACGTGGCTGGCCGCGTCAAGGTTGAGCGTGGTGACCTCGCCGTCATCCTTGCGGAGGGTGAGGCGGTCGAGCCAGAGCTTGTCGTCCTTTGAATGGGCATACCAACTGCCGGTGGGCAGTTGTTCGTAAGCAGTCACGATGCCGCGGATCTCGCTGGTCAGCGTGTAGTGGCGCGCGGCGATCTGCTGGGTGACCTTCACCCGCGCGCCGGGCTTCAACTGGTTGCGGAGTTCAACGTCCATGTCGGCGATTGTATGACGGAACGGCGGGTTTCACCACGGAGCACACGGAGGGCACGGAGAGTGATTCAGGAGAAGACTAATCGTCCCCGATGGGACACGGAGAAGGCGAAGGCAAACCCATAACTTGCCGCTCCGTGCCCTGCGTGTGCTCCGTGGTAATCCTCATACCGACGGTAAGACGCGCATGAGCTCCCCATACAACTGGCTCATCGCTTGGGGGACGACGCGGACGTCGCCGACGACGGACATGAAGTTGGTGTCGCCGGCCCAGCGGGGGACGACGTGCTGATGAAGGTGGCCGGGGACGCCCGCGCCGGCGACGCGACCGAGGTTGGCGCCGAGGTTGAACCCCTGCGGGGAGAGAGCGCGTCTCAGCAACCGCAGGACGCGCGTCGATTGCCTGGCGAGGTCGAGCTGCTCGGGATCGGCCAGTTCTTCGAAGTCGGCCTTATGTGACCTGGGCGCGACGAGGATGTGGCCGTTGGTGTAGGGGTAGCGGTTGATCACCACGACGCTGTGGTCGGTCGTCCAGAGGACGAGCCGCTCGCGCCGCTCCTGTTCGGTCGACGCGCTCGCGGCGGCGCAGAGAAAGCAGCCGGCGGCGTCGTCGGACTTGCTCAGCGAGCGGATGTAGTCCATCCGCCAGGGAGCTTGCAGTGATTTCTGTTGGTCTGGCATCGTGATCCCATCCTAAACGCGCGAGTGGCAAACGAAAGCGCGCGGAAGCGACGAACGGCGCGGCGGGCGCTGGCGGTTTCGCCGTGATCGTCAGGAATCCCGCGAAACCGCAAGCGGCGGGCGCGCGTCGCGCGACCGACGGGCGCGACGATCCAGGACGAGCCGCGCGATCGAGAAGCACGCAACCGCGACGATCGCGGCGGCGACGTCGACGACCCAGTCCATCAGTTCCGGCTCGCGGCCCACCGGGACTTGGAGAATCTCGTCGAACACTCCGAAGCTCGCGGCGCAGAACAGGACGAGCAGCGCCGTGCGCTTCACCGGCATGCCCCCGAGCCACAGCGCGAGGTACAGGCAGCCGCTGAGGAACCCGTAGGAGAGGAAGTGCAGCGTCTTGTCCGACGTGCGGAAGTGGGGCACGTTGCCGGGGGGAAGGTGGGTCATGACGAAGTGGAAGCCCGCGTAGGCCGCGGTGAGCAGCCAGACAATGCGGCGCAGGCGCGGGGTCGGCAGAAGGGGAGGCGGGGGGTTCATCGGTGGGGCTTATACCCGCGCGACGCAGCATGGTCACTCACGCCGCCGCCTCGGCATCGGCGGGCTTGTCGGGCTGAACCGGCGCGGGCGGCGCTTGCGGTTTCGCAGCGACAGGGTTGACCGGCGCAAGGACCGCCGACATTGTCGGCGGCTTTATAGTGGGAACAGGAGCGGGGGCGGCGGCTTGTGCGACCGGAGATGCAGTCGCCGGCGCAGTCACCGGCGCGGTCGTCGGTTCTGTCATCTCCATCACCTCCCGCGCCAGCGCGCGGTAGTCGGTCGCTCCGTTGCTGGTGGGTTCGTACGCGATGATCGTCTGCCCGAAGCTGGGGCTTTCCGCGAGCTTGATGTTCCGCCGGATGCGGCTCTTGAAGATTCGCGCCCCCGCCCAGGGCAGGGGTTTTCCCTGTGCCGCCTCGATGAAGTTCTGCAGCTCGTTCACGACCTCGCCCGTCAGCTTCGTCTGCGCGTCGAACATCGTGAGGACGATGCCGCTCACCTTCAGCCGCGGGTTCATGCGCCGGCCGACGAGCTGCACGGTCTCGAGCAGCTTGGCCACGCCCTGCAGCGCGAGGAAGTGCGCCTGCATCGGGATGATCACCTCGGTGGCGAACGCCAGCGCGTTGATGGTGAGCAAGCCAAGCGAAGGCGGGCAGTCGAGGAGGATGTAGTCGAAGTCGTGCTGGGCGGACTCGAGTTTTTCTTTGAGAATTGTTTCGCGACCGATGACGGAGACGAGTTCGATCTCGGCCGCGGCCAGGTCGATCGAGCCGGGAACGATGGCGATGTGGTCGTCGATTTTGCGGACGGCTTCGAGGAAACCGCGTCCGTCGACGAGGACGTCGTAGAGGGAAACCATGTCGGGCGAGGGGTCTACGCCGTAGTTGATGGTGAGGTGCGCCTGGGGGTCGAGATCGATGAGACAGACGCGCTTGCCCGCCTCGCCGAGGGCCGCGCCGAGATTGACGGTCGTGGTCGTCTTCCCGACGCCCCCCTTCTGGTTCATCAGTGCGATGATTCGCATGTTCGACCTCCGTGTCCTTTCCAAAATGACCGTGATTTCCGGATGATTCTACACAAAATCGCGGGATGATCGAGGCATGGCGGGCGGGGGTAAAACAAAAGAACCCTTCCGCCGTGGCTGGGGAAGGGTTCTTTTTTGTTTTGCGACCCAGTTAGGAGCCAAGGTCCAAAACGGATAGTGGTGACTGAATCGTCAGACCAGAATACCGGGCGTCAGGAGCCACGCCGCCCGGCAAAGCAGAAGGGTTACTTCTTGCTCGACTTCTTGGTCGTCGTCTTCTTCGCAGTGCTCTTCTTAGCAGCAGCTTTCTTCTTAGCCATGGCGCTGTCACCTCCTTTCGATGGCGCGAATCTACGAAGTGTAAAAATAAAGGTCAACGTTTTTTTGCGGC
>JBBSLV010000121.1:0-9321 GCA_038233535.1 Tepidisphaerales bacterium
ATCCGAATGAATGACGAATGACCAAATCCGAACGGGCGATCTCTCTTGGTCGTTCGGATCATTCGTCATTCATTCGGATTTCCGGTTTCGGGCTTGGGATTTCCTCCCAGCGTCCTCATCACATACCACGGCATCCAGATTCCCGCTCTTGCCGCCACGACGATCACCGTGCCGAACACGATCCCGCGCAGGCCGAAACCCATTTTCACGAACGCGATGCTGAGCACCACGTTTGCGGCGCCGGCGATCAGGGCGGCGATCATGAACGGTTTCACTTTGCCGATGCCGATCAGGATCGATCGCCCAACCATCCCGCTCCCGCCGACGACGGTGCTAATCAGGACCAGGGGGAGGATTGCGCGCGTGACGGGCATGTCGTCGCCCAGCCACAGTTGGAAGATCCACGGGGACAGCGCCCAGACCGCCGCGGCGCCGGCGGCGAGCAGGGCGAAGCTCGCGAGCGTGGCGCGGACGTAATAGGCGCGCAAGGCGCGCCCATCGCCGGCGGCGTGCGCGATGGCGGCCTTGGGCAGGAGCACGCCCGCAAGCCCGCTGACGAGCAGCAGCAGCCCACCGTCGATCTGCACGGCCGGCGAGTAGTCGGCGACGGACTTGGGTTCGAGCAACTGGTTGATCAGCAGGAAGTCGGTCGGCGCGTACAGGTAATCCGCCACCTGCGCGAGGGTGACCATGACGCCGTAGCCGAGCAAATCGCGTCCCGCGCGCCAGTCGATGTCCATCTCGACATTCGTCAGCCGCGCCACGCGCTCGGCGGCGATGAACCGCGCGAGGAGTTGAAACACGCCGGCCAGCGTGAACGCCCCGGCGATCCGCGTGATGTGGTCGGGATCGTCGGTGATCCACATCGCGCACAGCCCGAGCCACAGGAGTTCGGTCGATGCGAGGATGAGGTTGTCGGTTGTGATGCGCCCGCCGCTTTGCAGCACGGCGCCGCTGGCATCGCTGACGAGGCGCAGGAGCACGCCGAGCCCCATGGCGAGCACGACGAACCGCGTCTCGTTGCCCAGCCCCTTGGCGACGCGGATCGTGTCGCCGAACAGTTCCGCGTATCCCACCAGCAGAAACACGCCGACCATCGCGGCGATGACAAGCATCGTCAGCCCGCTGAAGTAGAGCGTCTGGACGGGCAGAACCCTGGGCATGGGCTTGCGGTTGGCTTCGGGGTCGGCGTAGGCGAGCAGCGAGGTGTTGGCGGGGGGCGCGTCGATGGGAATGACGGGCATCGCCCGCGCCCCCGCCGACGCCAGCCGCGCGATCATCGCCGGCGCCAGCCCGAGCGATGCGTAGTTCAGCACCCCGATCGTCGCCCGCACAAGCGTGAGCGTCGCGAACGCGCCGGCCCCCATCTTGCGGTACACGAGCGCGGAGACGATCGCCCAGCTCAACACCCGCATGCCGGTGGCGGCGTAGGCGCTGAGGATGTCCCGGCGCATCGCCGACGAACCTGTCGAGGGGACGGCGTCGGTCATGCGTGTTCGGATTCGCGCGTCTTCATCTGCGGCGCCCATCGTCGACACCCGCGCGGGATGAAATGAAATCAGGACACGAATCGACACGAATTCAGACGAATTCACACGAATCAGATCAGGGAGCGGATTCTGATTTCATTGGCGTGCATTCGTGAAGATTCATGTCGATTCGTGTTCCGTCTTTGCCCGACGATGGGACGCCCGCGCGGGGGTAAGGCGCGCGTCACGGCGCCGGCGTCGTCGCGGGTTCGGCCATCGGGTCCGTCATCGGTTCTTCCGCGTCATCGGTGAACGGCAGCGTCGGCGTCCCGAAGTCGGCTTCCCTGCTCTGGTCGCGCCGCTGCATGATCCAGAACACGGTCGCGATGACCAGCAGCACGACGCCGAGCCATTGCCAGAAATTCAATTTCATTGTGTTTCGCCTTCCCTACTGATCGTTTTACCTGCCGCCTCACGCTCGCCCGTTCGCCCACGACCTGCGCGACCCGTTCGATCGCGTGATTGATTTCACGAACATCGCGGAACCATCATAAGGCGTCACATGGCGCGGTCCAACCATCGGGCGCGCTTGACGCCACGGACGGCGTCTGGACGATTCGCCCCCACATGCGCAAGCGATCACGACGATCCGATCAGTTCCGGCGGGCGGACGCTTCGCCTGCGCCCGTCGATCCGGGCGTGCCGCGATGGCATGACGGGGCATGGATGCCGATGCTCTCGGCCGTCTTGCTGACGCTTGCGTTCGCGCCGATCTCGCAGTTTTACGTCGCTGGGATCGGGCTTGTGCCGCTGCTGCTGTTCGTGCGCCGCGCGACGACGATCCGCCGGCTGTTCCTTTGGGCTTGGGCGGGGGGGACCGTCTTTTTCGGGTTGAATATCTGGTGGCTGGGCTTCGTCACCATCCCGGGGACGCTGGGGAGCTTCGTGTACATGGGGTTTTACTGGGGACTGGCGGCGGTGATCGTGCGCACCGTGTGGCGCGACGGGAAAGACGGGAAAGACGAGGATGGAGGATTGAGGATAGAGGATAGCAAGAAACGCGCTCCCGCCATCCTCTATCCTCCATCCTCCATCCCCGCCTCCCCCATTCTCGCTTCCTCCATCCTCTCCCCGTTCCTCATCGCCGCGATCTGGACCGGGTGCGAATGGATTCGCGGCAACCTGGGCTCGGGGTGGCCGTGGTCGTTTCTGGGGTACACGCAGACGCCGGTGCTGGCGATGTGTCAGGTGGCGGACATCGTCGGCGTTCATGGCGTGACGTTCTGGGTCGTCGCGGTGAACGTGCTCGTCACGCTGCTCGTGATCGAACGGTTCCGCGTCCGGGCGCTGCTCGGGCCGATCGTCAGTGTCGCGGCGATGCTCGTGGTCGTGCTCGCGTACGGCATCGTGCGCATGGCGCAGACGCGAACGACGCCCGGGCCGCGGGTGATGGTCGTCCAGTCGAATGTCCCGCAGAGCAACACAGGCAGGAAAGGCGCGACGGAGGGCCAGCTCGTCGATTTCCATGTGAAGACCACCCAACGCGCGCTCGATGCGGAGCATGATGCGGGGCGGCAGGTTGATCTCGTTGCCTGGTCCGAGACGATGATGCCGGAGATCAACCGTGCGGCCCGCGAGGGTTTTCGCGGCTCGGACCACGGAATCTTCCTTCAGCAGACGTACGATAGGCTTGCGTCGCTCGCGTTCGACTCCCGCACGGCCCTGCTGGCGGGCGGGACGTACGCCGGGCGCGTCATCGTGAATAATGAGGGCTATCTCATTCCCCTGGAGCGTCGCAACGCGGCGTATTTCTTCGAGCCGACGGGCGTGATGTCCGACCTGCGCTACGACAAGGTCCATCTCGTCCCGTTCGGGGAGTACGTCCCCTTCAAGGAAACGATCCCGCCGCTGTATCGTTTTTTCATGTGGTTCAGCCCGTACGACTACGACTACAACCTCGTCCCCGGCGGCGACGATCAGCTCACCGTCTTCACCCTCCCCGCCCCGGACAAAAATAGCTCCCGTCCCTATTTAATTCCTGCAACACAACCGACCGCGTCGGCGAAAACCACCAACAGCAGCGAGCATAAAAACAGGGACGAGCATAAAAACAGGGACGGGAGCTATTTTTCATCCGGCGGGGGGGCGCGATTCGTGGTGCCGATCTGTTTTGAGGACGCCGATCCGCGGCTGGTGGCGCGGATGTTTCGGCCAGTCGGTGCGGGAGTGGGCGCGGGCAAGCGCGCCGATTTCATCGTCAACATCACGAACGACGGATGGTTCTCCCAGCCGCAACTGTCGCAGCACTTGCAGATCGCGCGGTTTCGCAGCATCGAGAACCGCGTGCCGACGGCCCGCAGCGTAAACACGGGGATCAGCGCGTTCATCGACTCGGTGGGTCGGGTCTACCAGCGCCTGCCCGCGCATGTCGAGGGCACGCTTGTCTCAACCCTCCCACTCGACCCGCGGCTGACGATCTATACCCGCATCGGCGACGCGTTCGCCATCGCGTGCACGGCCATCACCGCGATCGTCGCGGGGTGGGGGTTCGTCCGCGCGCGACGCCGTCGCCGTGCTGCCACGACCTCGCAATGACGATGCGCTTCATCGCACACGCACTGCCGTGCACGGCGTTGCCGCTTCAGAGCAACGCCTTCTGGACCCCCGTTCAAACCCGCGCGCCCTTCGCAAACGACCGATTTCCGCGCAACATGCATTGACCAAGGAAACCGAAGAGGAACCCATGATCGAGAATCGCTACGGATCGTGCATCGTGCTCGCGCTGTGCCTGGCCCTTGCGGGCTGCGCGGGCGGGGGCGGCGGGGGTGACAGGCAGGCGCAGCGCATGATGCGTGCGCCGAAGGCGCCGCCGCCCGTTCCGGCGCGGGTGGACGTGCCGATCGCAACGTCGCTCCAGGCGCAGGCGAAGATCGAGTTGAACCGGCTGGCGTCGCAGTCGACGAGCCCGCTGGTGCGCGCGCATGCGATCGAGTTAATGCGCAACGCCAGCCCCGAGGACGCGCCCCCGCACGTGCTGCGCGGGCTGGACGATGAAGCGCCCGTCGTGCGCTATGCCGCGGCGCTGGCGGCGGGGGAGCTTCGGCTGGCCGAGGGGCGTGACCAGCTGCGGCAGCTCGCGCTGGGGGATCCGGACCCCAGCGTGCAGATCGCCGCCCGGTTCGCGCTGCATCGGCTGGGCGACATGCGCCTCAGCCACGACCTGGAGCGCACGGCCCGCTCGCCCGACCCGCGCACGCGCGGCGACACCGCGATGGTCCTCGGGTTGCTTGGGGAGCGTTCTGCGCTGAACATCCTGCGCGTCATGCGCAACGATCCAGACCCCGCCGTGCGGTTGCAGGTTGCCGAGGCGATGTGGCGGCTGGGCGACGACGACGCGCTCGGGCCGCTTGTCGCCGGCGCGCTCAGCCTCTACCCGGACGATCAGATCATGGCCATCTCGGGGTTGGCCGCGGCGGAGGATCCGCGCGTCCTGGGGGATCTCCGCGGGTCGCTCACGACCGACTACGAAGCGATCAACCTCGTCGCCGCCCGCGCCATGGGCAAGCTGGGCTCCGACGACGGGTATGGCGTGGCCCTCCGCGGCGCCAGGAGCCGCGACGAAAAGATCCGGCTGCTCGCGGCGCTGGCGCTGGGCGCCATCGGACGGACCGACGCGCAGGACGAGCTGGCAAGGCTCCTCCGCGACGCCAACCCCGACGTGCGCCTGGCGGCGGCGGCGGGGATCCTTCAGTTGAAATCAGATGCATGAAAGCGTGCGCGTCCGACGATAGACCGACGTGATTGCTTAAGTGACCATGCCTTTGGAGTCCCCTCGACCGCGCCCTCGTGTCGCACTCGCCCGCGCGAAGTTCCACGTTGCCGAAGAGTTATCGCCCTGTCCGGGTTTATGGAAAAACTTGACACTGCATCCGGGCGAATTACGATAACCCTTGCGTTGCGGTCGAAGACCCTCGCCGGTCTGACCCTGCCCGCGGAGAATCGTCTCCAGCCGAAATAGCGCTGCACCGTGGCGGACACACACCAATTGAGGACACCGTAGTCCAAGGAGCCTGCCTTGAGTCCCCTGACAAAGCTGTTCGTCGTCCTTCAGGTGATCCTGTCCATCGCGCTCACTGCCGCGGTGGTCGTCTACGTCTCCCGGGAAGACGTGCAACTGCAAAACCTCGCCGCGGCGCGCACGCAGGCGGCGGCGGCGCAGTCTGAGGCCGACCAGGCCCGCACCGCGCTCAACGCGGCGCAAAACCAGTTGACGAGCGTTCAGCAGCAGATGAATCAGCAGGCGTCGCAGCTCAACAACAACCTGACCGACGCCCAGCAGCAGATCGCGGACCTCAACGTCCAACTGGCCAAGGCCAACACGACCAACGCCACCCAGTCGCTTCAGCTCACGCAACTGACCGAGGGTCTCAAGGCCGCCACCAACAGCACCGCCGAGCAGCGCCAGACGATCACCCAGCTTCGCACGTCCAGCGACGAAGCGGTCCGGCGGGCGGCCGAAGCGAGCCGGCGCATCTCCGAGTTGGACAACACGCTCCAGGTGACCGAGGCCGAGCGGCGCAACCTCGCCGAGCAACTGGCCGTGGCGCAGCGCTCGGTTGCGACGCTGAGCAACGTCCTTCAGGACCAGGGCGTGAACCCGCGCGAGGTCATCGCCGGCAACATCCAGCCGCGCACGGCGGGCGTGAACATCAACGGCATCATCCGCGAGACCCGGCGCATCGCGGACGTCCCCTACGCCACGATCTCCGTCGGGTCGGCCGATGACGTGCAGCAGGGCATGGAGTTCAAGGTCGTTCAGGGGGGGCAGTTCCTCGGCACGCTGACCGTTGACTCCGTCGAGCAGCAGGAATCCACCGGACGCCTCGCCGGTCCCCGCGTCGGAGACATCCAGCCGGGCGTGCAGGTGCGGACGCAATACTAGACGAGAAAGTGTCGAGTGCTCAATTTGGCACGCGACTCAGCACTCAGCACTTCGGAGTACCGATGAGCAGAATCTCAAGTGGCAATACCGTGAGCGTCTCCCCGACGAACAACGTCTACACCGCCCTCGCTGCCGCCGCGGTGGTGGCGCAGATCCTGGGACTCATCGTTCTGTTCGTCCGCGCCGGCGACCTCGGCGGGCTGTTCTAAGCCGGGTACACTCCAGTCAACAACCGGAAGCTCCGAGCGACGAACCGTCGTTCGGAGTTTTCTGCGTTTGCAGACGAGAGTGTGAGCGCGAGACCGCGCGGACAGCATCGCGCCCATATGATGACACGTGATGCCGTTTGCTTTCCTGGAACCCGGGCCGCTGATCGACGGGGAACTGGAGCTCGTCCCGCCCAACGCGATTTACGTGGACGACTTGCTCGCGGCGTGCCGGCATCCGTTGACGCTCCGCGATGCGCCCAAGGAAGCGCAGGGAACGACCCGCGACGGGCTTCAGCAATTTCTCCGGGCAGCCCCCGCCGGACGCGAGAAGGGAGACGCCGCCCGCGGGTGGGTGCCGAGCTACCACTTCTGGATGAAGCTGCACGCGAGGGGCGGGATGCCCGCTTCGATCGCGATCGGCGGGGGGATCGGGCTGCGCATCGCGACCAACGACGAGATCCGGAGGTACGCCGGGCACGTGGGGTATCACGTTTACCCACCGGCCCGGGGGCATCGCTACGCGGAGCGGGCGTGCCGGATGCTTTTTCCGCTGGCCGCGGCGCACGGGATCCGCGAGCTGTGGATCACCGTGAACCCGGACAATTTTCCCTCCCGCCGGACCTGCGAGCGGCTGGGCGCCCGGCTGATCGAAACGATCCCGGTCCCGCCCGCCCACCCGTTCTTCGCCCGGGGGGAACGCGCCAAGTGCAGATACATGATCGAGCTATGAGGACGTGAAGACCTGACACGTGAGGATGTGAAACATGACGACATGAAAACGCGCGGGCGAGGATTTTCCTGTCACGTTTTTCACGTTTCGCGTTTTCACCTTTCATGTTTCACGCCAACTGGTCGATATGGAGAGCGACGATCCGCCCACACGTCGTCCCCGCGGGGGCGTGATGCCGTTCGTCATCTTTATGGATGCAACCTTCCTGTCCGGTTGGGGGCTTCGATGTGTCGAGGCGTCTGACGCCGCCACGCTCAACGGTTACTTCGCGACGCTCGCCGACCCGTTATCGGACTACACGTTCAGCCAGATCTTCACGTGGCGCAACAGCCTGCGGCTGCTGTGGCGCGAGCTGCACGGCCACCTGTGCGTCTTCGCCAACGGCGCGGGCGACCTCACGCTCCTGCTCCCGCCCATCGGCAGCGGCGACTCCCCCAAAGCGCTGACAGCGGCGTTCGAGCTGATGGACGACTACAACGCCCAGCACCACGTCGAAGGGCGCAGCCGCGTCGAGTACGCCAGTGAAGAGCTGCTCACGCGCCTCGACCCCGGGCGCTCGCGGCTTAGCGTCACCCCCATGGGTCACGACTACGTCTACGACACCGCCCGCATGATCGACCTCGCCGGCGGGGATCTGACCAGCAAGCGGCAGGCGAAGAACCGCTTCATGCGGAACCACGCCCACCGCGTCGAGACGTACGACGCCGCCCAGCATCTGCAACCGTGCTTCGCGCTGCTCGGCAACTGGAACGATCACCAGTCGCAGCAGCACTTCGACGCCCCCGGCACGAACGCGATCAAGCGGCAGAAGGAACTGCTCGCCACCGAACTCGCCCTGCAACATGCCGACGCGCTGGGGCTCGTTGGAATGGTCGTCTACGTGGAAGAAGAGCGTTCGGGGCCCGGCGTCCCGGCTTCAGAAAGCATAGACGAGAAAACCGGGACGGGGACGGTTTCATCGTCGGATGGGTCTTCGTCCCCGAATCGGGATGGTTGGAGGATCGGGGGGTTCACGCTTGGCGAGCGGCTGGGCAAGGATCAAAGCAGCATCGTGATCGAGAAGACCGACCTGCGGCTGAAAGGGCTGGCGCAGTTCATCTTCAGCGAGTTCTGCCGGGGGCACTGGAGCGATCGGCCCCTCGTCAACGTCGGCGACGACTGGGGGCTCGATACGCTGGCGTGGACGAAACAGAGCTACCGTCCCGTGAAGCTGCTGAAAAAGTTCGTGCTTCGGCAGGAGCGGGCCGTCATGAGCGCGACGGGATTCGCGTGTAAAGCCGCCGATGCCATCGGCGGTGTTTTTTCTTTCACCCGGACTGAAGAGAAGACCGAGGAGAAGACCGCCCATGTCATCGGCGGCTTTATACGGACGAACGCAGCGACCAGAATCCGCACGGCACGCGCGGACGACAACGACGCATTGACGCGGCTCGAGCAGGCTTGCTTCGACGCGTATCAGCTCACGTCGCGGCGGATGACGTACCTCCAGCGCACGCCGCGCGCGATTGTCAGCGTCGCGGAGCGCGACGGGGTGGTCGTCGGGCACGCTGTTGCGCTGATTCACCGGCATCGCGGGAATGTGACGGGGCGGCTGTACAGCCTGGCGGTGGATCCGAGCTGCCGCGGGCAGGGCATCGGCCGCGACCTGCTCAACGATGCGATCGCTCAGCTCGCGCAGCGCGGCGTGACGCGCGTCGTCCTCGAAGTCGATCGTTCCAACCGCGCGGCGCTCGCGCTCTACGAGCGCAGCGGGTTTTCGCCGACTGAAATCCTCCCCGCCTTCTACGGCCCCGCCCGCGACGGGGTGCGCCTGGCCCGCGACCTTGTCTCCGGCGTCGTCCGCCCGGCGGCGTAATCTCGTGCCATCCAACGCAGTACTGATCGCGATGTTCAGCGGATCCGCTGCACGCGGTCACCCGCGCCGTTGAGCAGCCAGTCGGCGCCGACCGTGCCGAAGAGCCAGTCGCGGTC
>JBBSLV010000122.1:0-9287 GCA_038233535.1 Tepidisphaerales bacterium
AACGGCCAATCGCGCGGGGCGTACGGGTACACCCGTGACGCCAATGGCCGGATCACAAGCATGAACGTGGACGGGCAACTGCGGAACTTCGCGCACGACGACAACGCGCAGCTGACGACGGAGCCGGGCAAGACGTACGCGTACGATGAGAATGGCAACCGAACCACGACCGCGCAGCATCAGACGGGGTTGGACAACCGGCTGATCTCCGATGACGTCTATCTGTACGAGTACGACGCCGAGGGCAACCGCACGAAACGAACGCACCGGGCGAGCGGGCAGGTGACGACGTACGGTTATGACCACCGCAACCGGCTGACGACGATGGCGGCGACGGCGGCGGGCGGGTTGCCGGGGACGCGGGCGGCGTATGCTTACGACACGTCCGACCGGCGCGTGCTCAAGCAGGTCGACGTCAACAACGACGGCGACTTCACCGACGCGACGGACACAACGGAGAAGTTCGTCTACGACGGCGACGAAATCGCGCTGGTGCTCGACAAGACCAACGCGATCCAGAACCGGTATCTGCACGGTCCGGGGATGGACGAGCCGCTGGCGGAGGAGGCGGTGCGCGACTACACGCGCACGAGCACGATCGTGCACCTCAGCGGGTTCGGGGACGCGAACTTCGACGGGTCGCACGTGATCAGGCGGCTTGCCAACGGCGATTGGAGCAACGGCGACGCCGATCATTCGGTGTATGTGTATCGCATCGCCGGGCAGAGCGGCTGGTTTTTGGAGGCGTACGACTGGCCGAACGACGCGTACGTTTACTTCCAGAGCCTTCAGGAAAGTGCCTCGCCCGAGGCGCCGCCGACGGGGGGGTGGACGTTGTACGACGAAGGGTGGGGCGCTTACCCCAACGCCGCGGTCGACTCGATCGACGCGGCGGAGGGCACGGGCTGGCGGACGGCGTGGTATTTGGGCGATCATCAGAACTCGACGCGGCGGACGATCGACGACGACGGGGCGGTGACGTGGCAGGGGGACTACGACGGTTTCGGGTTCGGCCCGACGGCCCCGCCGCCGGCGTCGGGCGTGGCGGCGGAGAACCTTCCGCTGCCGGTGTCGCTGAGCGGGCCGGCATACAACGCGCCGGTGTACACGAGCGAGTTCGCGCTGCCGGCGGGCTCGGGGTTGGAGCTGGACGATTGGAGCAGCGACGATCTGGGGTTGCTGCTGAAGTCGGACGAGATGGTGCTCGTCACGTACGACGCCGCCAATGCGCGCTACACGATCACGCTGCCCGACGACGCGATCCTGATTCGCAACACGTCGGGGTACTGGGGCGATGGCTACGGCTCGCACGGCGTGACGGTGCGCAACGTGTCGGGCACGGCCACCTATTCGTGGAACCCGGGCACGACGGTGGCGGTGTCGGACCTCGAGGCCGGCGGGTTCGCCACGCGCCCGGCGACCGACGGCGTGAGCTACGCCGACCTGGCGACGCGCAACTGGTTCGGCGCCGACGGCCTGGCGCGCTTGAAACTCGCGGCCGTGGGCGACACGGCTTACGTCAGCGCGACCCTGCGCGAAGCGATCATGCCCGTGCTGCCGCGGTTCCTGTACACGGGCCAGGAGTTCGACGGGGAGAGTGGGTTGAGCTTTCACGGGATGAATTATCTCGACTCCGGCAGCGGCACGTGGATGAGCCCCGACCCGGCCAAGGCCGACGCGAACAACCTGCACCGCTATGTGTTCAACGGGCCGGTGGATTACTGGGATCCGTGGGGGCTGATGGCGTTCAACGCCGGCACGGGCGCGGCCATCGGCGCGGGGTTGGGCGGCATGATTGGCGGCCCCACCGGCACGACGCTGG
Organism: Tepidisphaerales bacterium; assembly: GCA_038233535.1. Taxonomy (GTDB): domain Bacteria; phylum Planctomycetota; class Phycisphaerae; order Tepidisphaerales; family Tepidisphaeraceae; genus DASYWJ01. The sequence continues at coordinate 1,823 of JBBSLV010000122.1, forward strand.
GCACGGCGATCGGCGCGGCGGCGGGGAGCTGGTGGAACGGCGTGTCATCAGTGCCGTCCACTGCAGCGGCCACGCCAGCAACGTCGCTGCGTGCAACGACCAATGCGATGACACCGGCACAGTTGCAGCATTACTACGACAATCCACGCTCCCGTGAGGGAGCGACGTGCTGACGGTTGTATCCCATTACCGGCGAGAGCGTCCTGAAGAAACAGACGGGGAAGGAATACATCTACTACCGCTGCTCGAAGTACACCCGCGCCGATCACCCGCGTATCCGCCTGACCGAAGCCCAACTGGACGGGCAGATGATGGCGCTGTTCGCGCGGATCAAACAGCCGGAGCCGGTGCGTGAATGGTTCCAGAAGATGCTGCGTTTGTGGATCAACGACCAGCAGCAGGAGTCCCGCTCAACCGCCGACGACGTTCAGCGCGAATTGACCGTGCTGCGCGACCAGCAGGACCGGTTGCTCAATCTGCGCCTACTTGAAGAGATCGAACCCGAGACGTTCGCAAGGAAGAACACGGTAGCTGCGCGATCGCATCGCTGCGCTGACGCTACAACTGGAATCCGCGCATCGTGGCCGCGACGAGCGCGCGGACATGGCACAGCGAGTGTTTGAACTTTCGCAAAGTCTTACGGAGCGATGGATTACGTCAGATTACGCCGCGAAACGTCAGATTCTGGAAATGGTCTGTTTGAACTTTTCGCTGGAAGGCGCAACTCTTGTTCCTGAAATGAGAAAGCCCTTCGACATCTTGGTCGAGGGGCTTTCTGTCTCATCAAGTCGGGGCGACAGGATTCGAACCTGCGACCTCTTGACCCCCAGTCAAGCGCGCTAACCAAACTGCGCCACGCCCCGGAAAAACCAGCTTGTCCAGCATAGGCCAAGGGGCGATGAAGTCAACCAAGACGGGCGCGGTTTGCGGGCGGTTGAAAGGGTTTCGGGTGCTGCTATCGTACGCCACCTTATCGAAACTCAAACGAGGCGGTGGCGACGTATGAAAGTGCTGTTGATCGGGAGCGGCGGTCGGGAGCACGCGTTGGCGTGGAAACTGGCGGAATCCCCGCGCGTGACCGGGCTGTACGCGATGCCGGGAAACCCGGGGATCGGGGAGTTCGCGGACCTCGTGCCCGGCGATCCGATGCACTTTCCGGCCGTCCAGAAATTCGTCCGGAAAAACGACATTGGGCTGGTCGTCATCGGTCCGGAAGACCCGCTGGCGGCGGGGCTGGCGGACGCGCTGAAGGACTCGGGGGCGAAGGTCTTCGGGCCGTCGAAGGAAGCGGCACGCATTGAGGGCGACAAGTGGTTCGCCAAGGAGCTCATGCGCCAGCAGGCCGTGCCGACGGCCGAAGCGCGGGCGTTCACCGATCCGAGCGCGGCCGAGGAATTCGTGCGCACGCGCAACGTCCCGTGCGTCATCAAGGCCGCGGGATTGGCCAAGGGCAAGGGCGTCACGATCTGCCACCGCACCAGCGACGCGATCGACACGATCAACACCATCATGCGAGACAAGGCATTCGGGGCCGCGGGCGATCGCATCGTCATTGAGGAGAAACTCTCCGGCCCGGAGTGCTCGATCCTCGCGTTCGTCGACCGCAAGAACATCTACATGATGGAGACGGCCCAGGACCACAAACCGGTCGACGACGGCGACACCGGGCCGATGACCGGGGGGATGGGCGCGTACTCCCCGACGCCCGTGGTCACGCCCGCCATGATGCGGATGATCGAGCGCGACGTGCTCGTGCCGGTCGTGGACGGGCTCGTTCGCGACGGCATCGACTACAAGGGCATCCTGTACGCCGGGCTGATGCTCACGACGAACGGGCCGAAGGTGCTCGAGTTCAACTGCCGCTTCGGCGATCCCGAAACGCAGCCGCTGATGATGCGGCTGAAAAGCGACCTGGCGGAGGTGATGCTCGCCGTGGCCGACGGGAAGCTCGATCAGGTGGAGCTGAAGTGGGACGAGCGGCCGGCGATCGCCGTCGTCGCGACGAGCAAGGGGTATCCCGGCAAGTATCCGACGGGCGTGCCAATCACCGGCATCGAACAGGCCGTCGCGATGCGCGGCGTGAAGGTCTTCCACAGCGGCACGAAAATGCAGGATGGCCAGCTCGTGACCGACGGGGGGCGCGTGCTGGCGGTGACGGCGCTGGGCGACACGATCGCCGATGCGCAGAAGCGCGCGTACCAGGCGATGCAGAAGATCCACTTCGACGGCATGCACTATCGTAGGGACATCGGGCGGCAGGCGATCCAGGGGGTGGGAGGACGAATATCCATTTAGCCGCCTCGCTTGCGAGGCGCGGTTGCTCAGAAGTCGAAGCACACAGCGACTCGCAAGCGAGGCGGCTATTAATAAATGTCGAGTTGTGCAATCGTCGTTTGCGCAAATCGTTTCTCGCATGCCCGTCATCCCCATCATCACGCTCGACGATCCCCGCGTTGCGCTGTACCGCAACCTCAAAGACCGCGACCTCGAGCGCCGCGGACGCCACTTCATCGCCGAGGGCGAGCACCTTACGCGGCGGCTCCTGGCCAGCGATTTTCCTGTCGATTCCGTGATGATCGTCCAGCGCCGTGCCGCGGAGATGGCGCCGGTCCTTCCCGATCACATCCCCGCCTACGTTGTCTCGCAGGAACTGATGACCGCCATCCTGGGCCTGAAGTTCCACTCCGGCGTCCTCGCGTGCGGGAAGCGCAAGGAGCGGCAGACGCTGGATCAGGTCGTGCCGCGCGACAGGGCCAATCTCACGCTCGTTATCTGCCCCGAGATCGCCAACGCCGAGAACCTTGGCACGATGATCCGCATCGCCGCGGGGTTTGGCGCCGATGCGATGATCCTCGGCCAGCGCTGCCACGACCCGTTCTGGCGGCAGTCGGTCCGCGTGTCGATGGGCGCGATCTTCCGGCTGCCGCTCGTGCAATCCGACGACCTGCTGCGCGACCTGCGCCGGTTGCGCGAGGGGTGGGGGGTGGAGCTCGTCGCTTCAGTGCTCGACGAGACGGCCCAGCCGCTTGCGGCGGCGAAGCGCGGGAGGAAGCTGGGCATCCTGTTCGGCAACGAGGCGGAGGGGCTTGGGCGGGAGTGGATCGAGGCGTGCGATCGGCGCGTCACGATTCCGATGCACCACGGCACCGACTCGCTCAACGTCGCCGTGGCGACGGGGATTTTCCTGTATCACTTCACGTCGCACGCGCCGCCGTCGTGATGCGCTACACGCTCTCGCGATGACGACGCGGGAGAGGCGCGCCGGATGGAACGTGTGGTGAACTCAGACCTTCACGTCGATATGTTCCGGACCTTCGCCGTCATCGGCGTTGCCCGGCGGCGGAGCCGTGGGCTTTGCGGGCTTCTGCCTGGGCTTGCGCTGCTGGGGGTGCTTTGGATCCTCGTCGTGGATTTGCGCCAGCCCGTCGCTGCTCTCGACCTGGTGCTCGAACTGATCACCGGAACTCGCGCTGTCCTTTGCGCGGATCTGGGCGCGTTGGACGTGGCCGGCCTTCTCCGCGGCCTGGGCGCGCTGCGCCGTGGAGCTTTGGAGAATCGATCCGACGAATGGGTTGATCTGCGTCATCGTGCGCGTCCCCATCCCCATCATCGACCGTTCTTCCGCGGGAAGTGAAGGCGATGAGCATGAAAACGATAGGAGCAGCCGAAAAAAAAGCCCGGGGCGGTGAAACCCCGGGCGTTTGCTGGTCACGTATTGTGCGGCCCCGGCGGATTATTCCGTCGGCACGTTGGCGGTCTTGGGCAGCATGCTCGGGGGGACGATCTGGGCGGCGATCGTGCGGTACATCTCGTTCGGGTCGATTTCGACCGCATCGGTCGGGACCACGACCTTCATGCTCAGCGCCGATTCCGTCGACGGCTCGCCCTTCACGCCGACGAACTTCCCGATCATCGCGCCGTACTTCGCCGGGTCGTCCGTGCGGACGTACACGACGGTGCGGCCCGTCTTCGGATCGGTCAGCCGGTAGAGCAGCGTGTTGCCGTTCTGGAGGCTCGACGTCTGGAGCGTGCCGACGGCCGCGTACACGGTCACGTCCGTCTTGGTGATCTGCTCCTGCAGCTCATCCCGCTCGGCCTCGAGCGCCATGCGGCGCTGGGCGGATTCCTCCTGGGTTTTGCGGGTGGCGAGGTACTCGTCCTTCGCCTGATTGCGGATGTCGAGCATCTGCACGCGGAGGTCGGCGACGCGCTTCATCGATTCGGGGAGCTGCTCGCTGGCGATCAGCTTCTGGTACGACGCGATCAGGTCGCCGATGGGCTGGTCTTCGATCTTCTGCTGGCTCATCGCGCCAAACTCGGTTTCGAGCGCATCGAACTGCGCGTCGGCTGAGAGCGGCTGGGTGGTCGGCGCCTGGGCAACGGGTTCGCCCGTGGCCGACGGGTTGGTCGTCGGACCGCCCGCCAGCGCGTCGGGGGCTATTTCGCCGGTTCCCGCGTTCTCGACCGGCTGCTGCGACGGGCTATCTTCGTCCGGCGCGGGCGTGGTCGAGACGTCGGTGCCCGCGTTGTTCCGCGCCACCTGCTCGGGTTGCCCCCCGGCAGGCTGCGGGATCGGGTCGAGGTACTTCTCGCTCACGTAGACAAACGCGCCCGGCGGGGGCTTGATCAGGAAAAACTCGTTTTTCTCCCCGACAATCTCGACTTCCTGACCCGTGTTGAGCTGGGCCTGGACGATGGACACGAGCTCGACGAGCGAGCTGCCCGCGCGCACGCGCACCTCCGTGCCGTTCACTGTGCCCCTGGTCCCGTCGCCCTTGCGGGTGACGAACGCCTTTCCGATGTACGAGAAGCTGCCCTCGGGCGGGATAATCTTCAGCCAGCCGAATTTGTGGCCGACGACGGTGACCTTCGCGCCCTTGTCGAGCTTCATGGTCGGGTAGTAATTCTCCCCCGGACCTGAGCGGACGATGACGGCGTCGGCATTGACGACGCACGGCACAGGCTGCTTGCCGGTTTCAACGGCTGGCGCAACCTGATCCTGCGTGGAAACCTGAGCCTGTCCGAAGCAGACGGTTGGCGCGGCCGCGAATAACCCAACAGTTGAAGCGAGTGCGGCGCGCTGGATGAGACGGTGAATGGTCATGACGGCACCTCCGTGTGCACAGTGGTCAAGAGAGGTCAGCCGACCAAGGCCGCTTCCCTTGCGCATCGTCCGTGGGGCCGACTCCATGCCCGATGATTGGAATCCATGCCCCGATGCGTAACCCCGAACGCGACTATTCATAGCTGAATCTGCGCGTTTGTAAAGCAGGTTTTGCGCGTTTCGAGAGAATTTGCGGATTCAGGCCGCTACCCGCCGGCGGCTGCGAGGACTGCGAGCAGTTCCGTGGCGACGTATTCGACCTGCTCCCGCGGCAGTTCCGGGTACACCGGCAGCGCGAGGACTTCGCGGCAGGCGCGTTCGCTCTCGGGAAAATCGCCCTCCTTGTGGCCGAGGTAGCGGAAGCACTCCTGGAGGTGCAGCGGGATCGGATAGTAGATCGCGGCGCCGATGCCCTTGTCGGCCAGACGCTGCTTCACCGCATCGCGCTTGGGGACGCGGACGACGTATTGGTTGTAGATCGACTCGTTGCCCGGCTCGATCGGCGGGGGGGTCACCGCGCTGCCGGCGAAAGCGTGGTTGTAGATCGCGGCGTGCGCCTGGCGAGCTTTGTTCCAGCCGTCGAGATATTTCAGCTTCACGTCGAGCACCGCGGCCTGAAGGGCGGCGATGCGGAACATCCCGCCGATCATCTCGTGGTGGTACGTGTGCCCGCTCCCGTGCACGCGGAGCTTGCGGCAGACCTCGGCGAAGCGGTCATCACTCGTGCAGATCGCGCCGGCGTCGCCGAAAGCGCCAAGGTTCTTCGTGGGATAAAACGACAAACACCCCGCCAAACCGTGGGCGCACGCGGGCGTGCCGTGGCGCTTGGCGCCAATGGCCTGGGCGGCGTCCTCGATGACCGGAACGTCGTGCGCCTGCGCGATGTCATTGACCGCTTCCATCCGCGCGAGCTGCCCGAACAGGTGCACGGGCAGGATCGCCTTCGTGCGCTTCGTCAGCTTCGACTTCAGCGACTGCTCGTTAATGTTGAACGTCACCGGGTCGATGTCGCAGAACACGGGGGTCGCGCCCAGCCGCGCGATGCACCCGGCGGTGGCGAAGAACGTGAACGCGGGGCAGATCACCTCGTCGCCCGATTTGACGCCCAACGCCATCAGCGAGCAGAGCAGCGCGTCGGTCCCGCTGCTCACGCCCACGGCGTGCTTCGTGCCGCAATAGACGGCGAGGTTTTTCTCGAACCGTTCGACGGTGGGCCCGAGCACCAGCGCCTGCTGATCGCACACCTCATCAATGGCCCGCCGGATTTCGTTGCGCAGGGGGAGGTACTGCGCCTGAAGATCAAGCAACTTCACGTTCATGCCGGAAAACGTAGGGGATGACGCGGGGAAAGGCTAGAGGGGCGTCGAAGCGCGGTGAAGAGACGCGCCTGGATCGTCATAGGGAGGCTAGTGGAATGGACGAAGCGCAGACGATCAATTCCGCGCGGAGTTGACGCGATTAGATCTTTCCGAATTTCATCGCGGTCGCATCGAACAGCGCGGTGAGACGGGGGCCGACCCGCACAGCCAGACCACTTCATCACACAAGGTGCGGTAGAAGCGCGATTCTGACGCGGCCAGTTGTGCCCACTCGCTCGACGAGTAAATGAGCAGGTCTGCCGCAACCGGCAAGTGCTCCAGCTTCCAGGCGGCGCCGGCGCGCAAGCCGCGCGAAACGGGAGCGTCAATAATCACCACCAGATCCAGATCGCTGCCCACGCCCGCTTCCCCGCGGGCGTATGAGCCGAAGTACCCTACTGCGATCACTCGGGAATCAGCGTCAGACAATTGCTGCGCCCACCCGCGGGCGGCGACATCCACATCATCGCGCCCGGGCCAGCGCATCAGCGACGAATTCAATGATCTGACCGGCATAGGCAATCGCCTCCTGGCTTTGCAGCGGGCCGTAGTGCTCGAACGGCGCTCCCGCGGCGTGGCTGTCGGGATAGCGTGTCGGAATGTAGAACGTATCCAGTACCCGTCCTCGTTCGATCAAATCCCCCGGCGCCTCCACCGGCAAGGCCAGTTCCGTCGGCAGTCGCGACACGACGTGTCCCCATGCTTCCTGCCCCTGCGATAAGTGAAGCGCCTTGACAGCCTTTTCTGCCGACTGATGCGCCGCGAAAAAGGCCCACTCGTGTCGTTGCGCCTGGCGCGATTGAACCGCCTGTTCCAGGTCGCGCCGGGCCTGCGCAAACCAGTCGTTGGCTCGCTTTGACATGTGGGCATCTTAACACTACAGCGCTACTCGCGTTTCGGTGAATGACGTTGTCGGGATTTTCTGGCGGTTTGGTTTCGAGCCTGGTGGTATTGAATGACCGACGCGACGTGCTCAACCCGCGACTGTTTGCAGCGACGCTGG
>JBBSLV010000123.1:0-9266 GCA_038233535.1 Tepidisphaerales bacterium
CATCCCGCACGTGACCGGCGTCCCCGAGCTTTTGCAGCCGCGCGTGGGCGCCTTTCAGGAATCGCGGCAGATGCGGCAGCCACGACGGCGGGGTGAGCGTGACGAACCGTTTGGGCATCAGGTGCGCGAGCTGCCGGTGGATCTCAGCGGCGGCCTGTGCCCACAGCGGCGGGAGGGGGCCGGCAAGCTTCAGCGCGAGCGCGTGGTACTCCGTCAATGCGGCTAGCGCGATCTGCGCGACTTCATTCTTCGCGACGGCGAGTTGTTTCCACGCAGCCCCGGCGCGGTCGGTGAACGCGGGTTGCGTGCGGATGTCGCCGGCGTCGCCGAACGCGCGGTCGGCGATGGCGGCGATCAGGTCGGCCCGTAAATCATCGCTTCCTCCGATGGGCTTGTAGTAGAGGGCCATGCGCGCGAATTCGGGAAGCGCGTGCGCGAGGCGCTTCAGCTCGTTGTCGAGCTGGAGCATGAACAGCCGGCGCACGCCGCGCCGGTGGGCGGCCTGGGCGGCTTCGGGCGAGTCGAGCAGCCGCATGGAGACGACGCCCGTGTGGTCGATCAGCGCGGGGTACCCGCGGAGCGTCATGCCGTGACGCTTCACCTCGACCGATTCGGGCAAATCGCCGAACTCCCAGCGCGTGAGGTTGTCGCGGTGGTAGGGGGATTCCTCGATGGGGTTGGCGAACGTCTCCTTCGCGGCCACGCCGAACTGTTTGCGCAGGGCGGCGAGGTCGCGCCCGGTCGCCAGCCGCTTTTTCGCTTCGTCGACGACGGCGAAGTTCATGTGCAGGTGGTCGAGGAGCGAGGCGGGATCAAAATCGCTTGGGCGGACGGTGATGCCCTTCGTCTTGCTGAGAAACAGCGCCAGCGCATCGTACAGCGAGCCTTCGGGCTTGAGCTTATCGAACGCCTGCTGCGCGAAGTCAACGGCGGGGACAAAGTTCACGCGCAGCATCTTGGGCAGCGATTTGATCAGCGCGGTGAGCTTCTCCTTCAGCAATCCCGGAACGACCCATTCAAACCGGTTCGCCGCCACCTGGTTCAGCGCCGCCAGCGGGATGGCGACGGTCACGCCGTCGGCGACGTGTCCGGGTTCGAGGTGGTATTCAAGCGGGAGCGTGAGACCGTTGACGGTCAGCACGTCGGGGAAGAGTTCGGCGGTGATGTCGGCAGCGCCGTGCTGCATGAGGTCGCGGCGGGTCATGTGCAGGAGCTTGGGGTTCGGCTTTTCCGTCTCGCGCCGCCACTTCTCGAACGCCGGGCCGTTGGTGATGCCGGCGGGGATGCGGGCGTCGTAAAAATCGTAGCGCACCTTGGCGTCGACGAGCACGTCGCGCTGGCGGCGCTTGGCTTCGAGGATTTGGATCTCGTCCACGAGACGCGCGTTCTCACGGAAGTATGGCGCGGTGGTGTCGTAGTCGCCTTCAACAAGTGCGGCGTGGATGAAGATCTCGCGCGACATCTTCGGATCGATCGGACCGTGGTGGACCGTGCGCTTCGGGACGATCGGCAACCCGTAAAGCGCGACCTTCTCGTACGCGACGACGTGCGCCGTCTGGCGATTCCAGTGCGGCTCGGTGTACGTGCGCTTGACGAGATGCTCGGCCGCCCGCTCGATCCACATCGGCTGGATGCGCGCGACGGTGCGGGCGTAGAGCTTGGTCGTCTCGACCAGCTCGGCGGACATGACCCACGAGGGCCTGGTCTTGAACAGCCCCGAGCCGGGAAAGAGGTTGAACTTCGTGCCGCGGGCGCCGGTGTACTCGAACGCATCGGTGCGCAGCCCGATGTTGCCCAGCAGGCCGGCGAGGACGGCGCGATGGATGGCGTCGTAGCGTTGTTGTGGCACGGGCAACTTGTCCAAGTTTGTTGCGCTCAGACTCCGGCGGGGCGCCCGAGCCAGGCCCAATCCCATTTCACCGACCAAACCGTGCAGTTGCTGATGAACATCGTGCCACTCGCGCATCCTCACGAACGACAGGAAGCTCGTCTGGCACATCTTCCGCAGCTTGCTGTGCGAGAGTTGCGCCGCCTGCTCGTGGTGGAACTGCCAGAGCTTCAGAAAAGCGATAAAGTCGGAGCTGTCGTCGCGGAACTGCGCATGCGCCGCGTCGGCGGCCTCCTGCTTGTCCATCGGGCGCTCGCGCGGATCCTGGACGCTCAAGGCGGCGGCGATGATCAGCAGTTCGTCCATGCAGTTCTCGTCGCGCGCGGCGAGGATCATCCGCCCGATGCGCGGGTCGATGGGCAGCTTCGCCAGCGCCTGGCCGATGTCCGTCAGCTCGTTGCGGTCGTCGATCGCGCCCAGCTCGTGCAGCGTCTGGTAGCCGTCCTTGATCGACCGGTAGTCGGGCGGCTCGACGAACGGGAAATCCTGCACCTCGCCGAGCTTCAGCGCCTTCATCTGAAGGATGACGGCGGCAAGATTGGTGCGAAGGATTTCCGGCTCGGTGAAGCGCGGGCGGGAGAGGAAGTCCTCCTCGGAGTACAGCCGGACGCAGACGCCTTCGGCGACGCGCCCGCAGCGTCCTTTGCGCTGGTCGGCGGACGCCTGGCTGATGCGCTCGATCGGCAACCGCTGCACCTTCGTGCGCGGGCTGTAACGGCTGATGCGCGCGTAGCCGGGATCGACGACGTAGCGGATGCCCGGGACGGTCAGCGACGTCTCGGCCACGTTCGTCGCCAGCACGATGCGCCGGCGGCCGCTGGTCTGAAAAACCTTGTTCTGCTCGTCGGCGCTCAATCGCGCGTACAACGGCAGAATCTCCGTGCCCGGCGGGTGGTGTTGGCGCAGCGCTTCGGCGGTTTCGCGAATCTCGCGCTCGCCGGAGAGGAACACGAGCACGTCGCCCGGCCCTTCGCGGCAGAGTTCGTCGACGCCGTGCAGGATCGAAACGATCGGGTCGTCGCCTTCGTCGTCCTCCTCGTCGTGCGCCGGCCGGTAACGAACGTCGACCGGATACGTGCGCCCCGACACCTCGACGATCGGCGCGTTGTTGAAGTGGTTGCTGAACTGCCGCGGATTGATCGTCGCCGACGTGATGAGCAGCTTCAGGTCGGGGCGCTTGGGGAGCAGTTGCTTGAGGTAGCCGAGGAGGAAGTCGATGTTGAGCGACCGCTCGTGGGCCTCGTCGATGATGAGCGTGTCGTACTGATCGAGGAACCGGTCGCCTTGCGTCTCGGCGAGCAGGATGCCGTCGGTCATCACCTTGATGAAGGTGTCGGAGGAGGTCTTGTCGCCGAAGCGGATTTTGTACCCGACGGTTTGGCTGACGGTGGTGTTCAGCTCCGACGCGATGCGGTTCGACACGCTGCGGGCCGCGATGCGGCGCGGCTGGGTATGGCCGATCATTCCGGCGACGCCCCGGCCGAGCTCCAGGCAGATCTTCGGCAACTGCGTCGTCTTGCCTGATCCCGTCTCACCCGTGATGACAATGACCTGATTAGCGCGGATGGCGTCGGCGATCTCCGCCCGCTTCTGCACGACGGGAAGATCCGCGGGGAACGTGGGGCGGGGCAGATTCGCCTGCCGCTGCTCGCGGCGGGCGCGGGAGCGCTCGATCTCGCCGGTCACGGCGCGCAACGCATCTTCGACGGGACGGCCCGCGTCGCTGGAGCGCTCGATCCCGCGCAGCCGGCTGCGCAGCCGGTGCTGGTCGGCGATCATGCAGGCCGAGACGTCGAGCGCGAGAATGAGCGAGTTCTGTTTCACGTTTCTCGATGAGTGGCACGGGCTTCCAGCCCGTGTCTTGGGATTGTTAGAAAGAAAGAAACGGGCTGGAAGCCCGTGCCACTTGCTTACGGCATGGCGATGAAGCGGAAGATCATCACGAAATGACACGCGCTCCCGGCCAGCACGAACAGGTGCCACAGATCGTGGCTGCCGAACCTGCCCGGCCACAACCGCGGCCAGTTCGCCGCGTAGACCACGGCCCCCAGCGTGTAGATCAACCCGCCGGCGATCATCCACGCGACGGCGGCGGGGGGGAGCACCGCCGTGATCGGCACGACCGCGATGATCGCCACCCAACCCATCGCCACGTAAATCGCCACGCGCGGCCACTGCCGGCGCACTTTCCCGAGCATCACCAGCACGATGCCGACCACGGCAAGCACCCACTCGATCGTCAGGATCGTCCACCCCCACGGCCCGCGCAGCGGCACGAGGCACAGCGGCGTATACGTCCCGGCGATCAGCAGGAAAATGGCCGCGTGATCAAAACGATCGAGCTGCGTTTCCTTCTCGATCGAGCAGTGCACGGAATGGCACAGCGTGCTCGCGACGTAGAGCAGCACGAGGCTCACTCCATAGATCGCGACCCCCGTCAAATGCCAAGGCCGACCGCTGGTGACCATCAGCAGCACGACAAGCCCGGCGACCGACAACGCCGCGCCGACGAGGTGCGACAGGCCGCAGAACGGCTCTCTGATCCAACGGGCGATGCGTGTCATGGCGAACGGGCTTCCCAGGTGGGGTGATGATAGTCCGCCCGGCGGAGACGGTCCGCGCCGATTTGTCATCGGCATCATCACAGGGTGCTAAAGAACACCGCGCAACCCGCCCGAACTGTCGGCGGTGGTCACTCGACCAGGTTCTTCTCGAACACCACGAGGTTGTCCGCGTGGGTCGAGTCCCAGCGGATGCCCACGATGTCGTATCCGAGCGCGACGGCGAAGTGGATGAACTCCCGCTGGTGGTTCATGCACTCGCAGCGGACGTACTCATATCCGTGGTCCTTCGCCCACGCCTGCTGTGCTTCCTGCAACTGCCGGCCGACGCCGTGGCGACGGACGTCGGAGACGACCCCTCCCAGCCAGTGGTAAAACATCCCCGGCTTCAGCTCGAACCCGATCCAGAAGCCCACGGGTTTGTCGTCCATCCGCGCCAGCAGGGTCAGGGCGTTGTACCGCCCCATGAACCGGCGCTTGAAGTGGTCCACCTCGCGCCTGGGCCGAAAGCAGGTGTTGTACACCTCCACCGCCTGCGGGAGCAGCTTGTCGTCGGCGATGATGATGTCGGCCTGGGCCATGGTGGAAAACCCGAATGTCGAAACCCGAATGACGAATCAATGACGAATCAATGACGAATGACGAAATCCGAATGACCAACCGGCTCATCGCCTTCGTCATTCGGACTTCGTCATTTGTTCGTCATTCGGGTTTCGACATTCGGATTTCCCTCACGATACGCGCCGCAGTTTGGTCACGCGCCCATAGGGAAGCCATTCGGCGACGTAGATGTTGCCGGCCTTGTCCCAGATCGCGCCGTGGGGGGTGACGAAGTCGCCGGGGGTGAGCTGGTCCTTCGGCACGCCGTGGTTGCGGCGCTTGGCGGGGTCGGGGTTGTCGCCCAGGTGGGTGATCAGCTTGTTGTCCTTGTCGAAGATCGTCACGCGGCCGCTCAAGTCGGGGATGAGGATGTCCGTGCCCATCTGGTCGAAATGGCAGGGGTCGCGCAGCTCCTCGGCGACCGTCTTGATGTGCTTGCCGTCGAGCGTGAACCATTGGAGGCGGTGGTTCGAGCGGTCGGCGACGAGGATCGTCGGATTTTTCTCGTCGCGCGTGTCGCAGATGATGCCGTGCGGGCAGTCGAGCTCACCGTCGGCCTTGCCCTTTCCGCCGAAGGTCGACTGGTACTCGCCTTTGATGTTGTAGCGGTGGACGTAGCTGTTGCCGTAGCCGTCGGCGACGTAGAAGTCCCCGTTGTCTCCGGGCGCGAAGGCGATGAACGTCGGGACATACCTGTTTGGGTCGGGGTAGCACGGCTCGCCTTTGGCGTTCTTCGCGTCGGTGGGGACGCCAAGCTCGAGCACCTTTTCGCCCTTGAGGTTCGTTTTGACGACGCGATGCTGGCCGGTGGGGGCGAAGTAGAGGAACTCTTCGTTGCCTTCCTTGCGCAGGTCCATGCCGTGGGCGGCGCCGGTCATGTCGGCGCCCCAGGCTTCGATGAACGTGCCGTCCGCGTCGAACACGTGGACGGATTCGGGGCCGGTGTGGTGAACGAAGATCCGGCCGTCGGCGACCTCCTGCACCATGTGGGTGTCGCCCCACGGCTTGCTGTCGGGGCGCTTGGCCCAGTTTTCGACGACCTCGTATGTATGGGCGTCCTTACCGTAGATGCGACCCTTGGTTTCGGCCTGGGTTTTTGAAGTCATGATGAGTGGCGCCGCGGCGGCGATAATGGCGGACTTGAGAACGGTGCGTCGGGACGGTTGATTGCAATTCATGGTCTGATCCTTCTCCTGCGTGTGGTGTAACGGGCGACGATTGTACTTGGAAGGGAGAGAAGGGGAAGAGTGCGCGAACCGGGATACCGATCGCGCAAAGGAAAGCCCCCCGCTCAGCGGGGGGCTTCGGTGCATCGTCAATTGTGCGATCGGTCCTATTATCCGGGAGACGGCAGCGGTCCACCCCCGATTCGCACGTCGGGTTCGGCGTCGGTCGTGCCGGGGGCGATGACCGTGCCGGGTTTCTCGCGGCGCGCTTCCTTTTCGAGCAGGTCGCTCACCGTGGGCTTCGTCAACTGCTCGCCGCGCATGATGCGGTCGACCTCGTTGGTGTCGAGCGTCTCATAGCGCTGCAAGGCCTTGGCCAGGGCGTCGAGCCTGTCGCGGTTGGCTTCGAGGAGCTGTCGCGTCTCTTCGTAGAGGGCGTCGATCAGCTTTTTGACCTCTTCGTCGATCGCCTGCTGCGTCTGCTCGGAGTATTCGCGGGCGCCGCCCATGTCGAACATCGCCATTTTCTGGTCGTCCTCGCCGTAATAGACGAAGCCCAACCGATCGTTCATGCCCCAGTCGCGGACCATCCGCCGGGCGATGCCGGTGGCCTGGCGGATGTCTCCGATGGCGCCGGTGTTCACGTCGCCGCAGAACATCTCTTCCGCCAACCGCCCGCCGAAGCAGACCTTCATCGTCGCGACGCACCACTTGCGGCTGACGTTGTTGCGGTCGCGCTCGGGGAGCGACATTGTCGCCCCGCCGAAGTTCCCGCGGGGGATGATTGTCACCTTGTGGATCGGGTCGGCGTCCTTGGTCAGGTGCTGAACGACGGCGTGGCCGGCTTCGTGGTAGGCGGTGGCGATTTTTTCCTTTTCGTCGATCACGCGGCTCTTGCGCGCCCGGCCCCAGCGGACCTTGTCACGCGCTTCCTCGAGATCGTCCTGCTCGATGAACTCCTTGCCCGCCCGCGTGGCTCCCAGCGCGCTTTCGTTGATGATGGCGGCCAGGTCCGCGCCGCTGAAGCCGGGGGTCGCGCGGGCGAGGCGGAGCATGTCCGCGTTCGGCCCGAGCTTCACCTTGCGGCTGTGGACTTTGAGGATCTCCATGCGCCCCTTCACGTCGGGCAGCGGGACGTACACCTGGCGATCGAAGCGCCCCGGACGGGTGAGGGCGGGGTCGAGCACATCGACGCGGTTGGTTGAGGCAACGACGATCACCTGGTCGTTGGTGTCGAAGCCGTCCATCTCGACGAGGATTGCGTTGAGGGTCTGCTCGCGTTCGTCGTGCCCGCCGGAGCTGAACCCCGAGCCGCGGCGCCGGCCGACGGCGTCAATTTCATCGAGGAAGATGATGCACGGCGAATTATCCTTCGCCTGCTTGAATAAATCCCGGACGCGGGATGCGCCCACGCCGACGAACATCTCGACGAAATCCGAGCCGCTGATTGAGAAAAACGGCACATCGGCTTCGCCGGCGATGGCCTTGGCGAGCAGGGTTTTGCCGGTGCCCGGCTCCCCGACGAGCAGCACGCCGCGCGGGATGCGCCCGCCGAGCCGCTGGAACTTCTTCGGGTTCTTGAGGAACTCGACGATCTCCATCACCTCGTCCTTGGCCTCTTCAATGCCGGCCACGTCTTCAAAGGTGACGTTGGTGTGTTCCTTGGCGGTGACCTTGTGGCGGCTGCGCCCGAAGTTGCCCAACATCCCGCCCGCGCCGGCGCTGTTGCGCAGCTGGCGGAAGACAAAAAACCAGATGAAGCCGAAGATCAGCAGCCAGGGGATCAGCGGGAGGAGAATGGTCAGGAGAAGGTTCTGGTTATTGCGAAAGTCGATCTTGGCGTTCTTGCCCTTGTCGAGAATGCGCTCGTACATCCCGCTGGCAACGGCGCCGGCGGGAAGCTCGGTGACGAACTGCTTGACGGCCGTCGCGTTGCCGTCGATTGATTCGGGGTTGCTGAACTCGCCGATGAGCTTGTCGCCTTCGATCTCGACATGGGCGACCTTGTCGGCTTCGAGGCGGCTTTCAAACTCGGAATAGGCGATCCGCGGCTGGTCGCGGTTGCCCTGGTTCAGCAGGACGAACAGCATGACTGCCAGCGCGATGAACAGCACCCAGCCGAACAGGCCGCGCCCGAACTTCATCCCGTTGCCGGCGGGATTCGGGCGACCATTCTTCTTGCCTGGTGCGGGGCGCTCCGGACGTTGTTCTGACATTCTCGTGTCCTTCAGTCTAAATCAAGGGCGGCAAAGGGCGGGCCACTCGATGGTAATGTTACGTCGCGGCACATCATAAGGTTGGGTAGGCGGGTATTTCCACGGTTGGACCCATGCGCGGGCAGGAAAAATGGGGCATCGGGAGCGGTCGCGACCGCGGGCTTCCGCCGGCGGCTACAACCTGTCGGACTTCCCACGGCCCTTCGGCGGTGCGCCAGCTTGTAGCCGCCGGCGGGAGCCTGCGGGGAAACTACCAGTCCCCCTGCAATTCCTGCACGATCGCCAGCGCCAGCCGCTCGATCGCCTGCTGGCGGCCCACGAAGCGGCCTTCGCCGAGGGTGGGGTAGTACGTCGCCGTATGCTCGAACCCGCGGCGCTCGACGAGGATCCGGCCGGTGCGCAAGTCCTTCCAGATGAAGTCGATCGTCAGCCCGAGCATCTGTTCCTGCGGAATGGCGCTGTCGGGGTCGGTGCTGAGCGTGCTTACCGAAACGTCGACGACCTGACCCTCCAGAACCGTGTCGGCCCGCTCGCGCGGGACGACTTTGTACGGCGTCGTCGCCTCCATCTGCTTCACGACGGCTTCGGACAAACCAAACTCGACGCCGCGATCGAAGCTGCGCGTCGTGAAGATCGGCACGGCAACCGTGCGGACGTCCTGGCGGTAGAGGGACTGCCAGGTATACCCATCCGAATCGGAGCCCTGGTTGTAACCGCACCCGGAGAGCGCGAGGACGATCGCCAAGAGAACCCCCGCGCGGCGTGGGGGGGTAAGGCCACACCCCCCAGGGGTGGGGGGACGCGGGTGGGGGGCGCCGGTGGGCCCCGTGCACGA
>JBBSLV010000124.1:0-9259 GCA_038233535.1 Tepidisphaerales bacterium
CAGTCGCGCGGCAGCAGCGACCGCAAACGAGCAAAGGGCCGCAAGCGCCGCGCCGGCGGCTCGCAGCCCGAGCCGGCGCAGCAGCGCTCGCAACGCCAATCGTTACAGCGCGGCGCGGTTGCCGAAGCCGGGACAAAGATGGTCGATACGCTGCGGGACAATCCAATCCCCGCCGCTTTAATCGGCGCCGGGCTGACGTGGCTGCTCGTGAGAAACCGCCAGCGACTGCCCATGCTCCACATGCCCGACGCCCTGAGCGGCATCGCCGACACGGTGCTCGATTCATTCAGCGGCACCGCCCAGTCCACCCGTCAGGCCGTCCGCGGCGGCGTGGGCTCGGCTGCGGAATCAGTTAAGGACGGCGCTGTCACGCTCGCGCAATACGCGCAGAGCGGTGCGTCACAAGTCGGCCAGGCCGCGAAAAGCGGATACGGGAAAGGCCGCGATGCGGTCGCCGAGACATGGGACGAGCACCCGCTGACCGTCGGTCTCGCCCTGCTGGCCGCGGGGTTGGCCGCGGGGATGATGCTCCCCGCGCCCAGGGGCGGCGCGATCACCCGTGCCGCGAAAGGGTTGACGCAGCGCGTCACCTCGACCGGCGAAGAGTTGGTGGAAAACGCCCGCGATCTCGTCAGCTCGTCGGCCCGCGCCGTCTCGCGCGAGGTGAAACGTCAGGGACTCACCCCGAAAAAGATCGGCCGAAAGGTCAAGCGCATCGCCGGCGCGTTGACGCCGTAGGGTGATCGCACATCGGCCATCCAAAGACTCGCATGTTCCCCCTCGCAGGCAAGGAATTTCCGACCTCCAGCGACGAGTTGGCGTCCTCGATTGAGGACGCGCTGGCCGAGGTGTTCACGCTGCCGAAGAAGTGCGGCGTGACTGTCGACGGGGCTAAATTCCCCGCCCTCAAAACGGTGAAGATCAACCTCAGCGGCGCCACGGTCAGCGCCACCGAGCCGCCGCCAAAGCCCAAACCAACGGGCAAGCGCGAACCGGGCGTGCGCGTGGAGAAGCTGGACATCACAGGCCACCCGATTCAATACGAGCAGACGAAGCTCAACCTGAAGGTCACCGGCAGCGGTTTGGTCTTCGACTTCGCGCGCGATAAGAAGGGCAAACCCCTGCTTGTCCTCGCCGAGGCCGAGGACGGCAAGGTCGAGGCGAAGATCACGAAGAAGGACATCGAGACGCTGCTGATGGAAGCCGCCGGCGTCGCCGCGAAACAGCAGGGCATCACTATTCAGGGCCTCGACCTTAACCTGAAATCCGACGGTCCCCGCTCCGTCGCCGCCGTGGTGCGCGTGAAGGCGAAGAAGATGCTTATGAGCGGCACGATCGTCATTACGGGCAAGCTCGACATCGACGACGATCTGAACGCGACCGTCTCGGACTTGAATTGCACAGGCGAAGGCATGGTCGGCACGCTGGCGGCGGGCGTTGTGAAGGCGAAGATCGAACGCTACGACGGCACGACGATCCCGTTGATGGCTTTCTCGCTGGGCGACGTCGCGCTGCGCGATTTGAAGATCAAGGTGAAAGACTCGGTCGAAGTCTCCGCGGCGTTCGGTAAACAGGCGTAGCTGCGGTTCAAGCCCGTATAATAGTCCCGTGGCCTCCGCCGTCGACGAGCTTTGGGCCGTGGCACGCAACGGCGCGCCGGTTGACGCCGCCGCGCTGGCGCGCGCGGTCGAAGAAGCAGGCGACGGACCCATCGAGTCGCTCGACTACCGCACCCGTCTGCTCATCCGTGACAGTTTGCTGGCGTTGCGCTCTCATTGGGGACCGGACCATTTCGGATCGTGGCTCGGAGGATCCCCGCGCCGCGGCGCACTCCAGCAACTCTGGGAAAGCGACTCAATGCGCGCGGCGCCCAGTGACGAGGGGTTCCCCACCCTTACAAGGCGAATTGTGGACGCGATCAACACGACGACGGTCATGCAGTTGTTCCGCGAACTGTCCACGCACGTCACGCAGCCCACGCGCCTCGTGATCGGCGGGTCGATCGCGATGATGCTCGCGGGACACCTCTCGCGGAACACCGACGACATCGACATCGTTGACGAACTCCCGGCCAACCTTCGCATCCAGCCGGAGTTGCTCGAGAATCTCGCGAGCCGATACGGCCTGCGTCTCGCCCACTTTCAATCCCACTATCTGCCGACGGGTTGGGAGCAGCGGATTCGATCGATTGACGCTTCCGGCAAACTGAGCGTCTTCGCGATCGATCCGTACGACGTCTTCGTCGGCAAGCTGTTCAGCGTGCGCGAGAAAGACCGCGACGACCTCCGCGCCGTTGCGCCGCGGCTCGACCGCGAGATCCTGATCGAACGCGTCCAGCGCTCAACCGCGGACCTTCGCGGAGAACGGCGACTCGCAGATGCCGCGAGGCAGAACTGGTTCATCCTTTTCGGCGAGAGACTCCCGGAATAGACTCCCGGAATGACCCATGATCAGGCTACGGGTGGAGGAGCGCCGCCTCCCCGCCGGCGGGTCAGGAGCAGTCCGCTCGCCGCCAGCAGACCCAGGCCTGCCGGCTCAGGGACGACGCTGAAGCTCAGGGCATACTCGATTCCGCTAAATAACCGTGCGCGAGTGCGCGCTAACTGTAACTACTGGAAACGTCATGGACTTACGAACAGGACTTACACTGGCGTCGGTTTATTGCAGGACGGCAAGGCGATTTTCGCGGTGGCCGGTCGCGCGACGCGCATCGTAACGTTCAGTTCGGTTCGACTAAAGATACACGAATCGCGCACGGTTATTTAGGATCGCCAACCCCTGAAAAGGCAGCAGCGTCGAACGCGAGTTGGTACTCTCCCGCTGGGAGGAATCGCGATTCGCTACGATCTGTCTCGGTGTCAAAGTCGATGGTCTCAAAGCCTGATCCGGCAGTCTGTTCCAAAGTAAAGGAGGCAGTTGCCGGCTCCGGCGCTCCCCCGCGATCCGTGTCGGGATTCTGAGTCACCGAAAGGTCCATCGCAAACGGTGCTCCCTCGGCGCCCACTTCAAACGAGAGTTCAAACCGGCTTGTGCCCCGAGCGTCGGAGCCAAAGGGGGTGCCATTTTGGTCGAATCCGAACTCACCATGCGCTGCCACCCGCCCGGAGACCGTGGCGCCGGTGAAGAACTCGCCGGGAAAGGCTTGCAAATCCTGCTCAAAGGACAGTTGGGAGAGCTGACTGGCTTCGGCGTAAATGTATATGCTCCCAAAGACCTGGGCTTCGACCCTCTCGTCAAATAATCCCTCCAGGCTGCTCGTCTCCCTTGCATCAGAGTCGATGCCCCCACCGAAAAAGATGTCGTGGGCTGACGCTTCAACCTTGGAAAAGCGGGATTGAAGCTCGACTGCGGCGCCGGCCGGAACCGCAGCCGATCCCAGGGCGGCGATGATGACGGCAAACGCCGCATAGGGACGATCAACAACCTGCTTCTTCTGATCCGATCGCATCGCATTTTCTCCCAAAAAATGTTGGACGGGCCTCGTCACGGGCTCTCGCCGCAGACCGGCTGCATCATTGTCGTCGCGCGGAGGAAAACAATCCCCCTAATTTAGGGGGGTGGTTGTCAAGTTCCCCCCGCGCCATCCGGAGGGGGTTGTCATCCCGCGTGCTTCGATCCCGATCCCGCGGAAGTCGGCGTTGCATCAATGATGATTCCCGCGAGAATGCCCCGCTCATCATGGATTTCTTCAAGTACAAAAACGGTGAACTCCACTGCGAAGACGTGCCCGCGGAACGAATCGCCCGCGAGGCCGGAACGGCCTGTTTCGTTTACTCCAAGGCGACGTTGCTGCATCACTACCGGCAGCTCGCCGAGGCGTTCAAACCGCTGAACGCGACGATCTGCTACTCGGTCAAGAGCTGCGGCAACCTGAACATCCTCAAGCTGCTCGCGGCCGAGGGGTGCGGGTTCGACGTGACCTCCGGCGGAGAGCTGTTCCGCGCGATGCAGGCGGGCGGCGACCCGAAGAAGATGATCTACGCCGGCGTCGGCAAGACCGACCAGGAAATCGCCGACGGCATCAACGCCGGCATCGCGGCGTTCAACCTCGAATCCGAAGAGGAAATCGAGAACGTCGATCGCATCGCCGGCTCGATCGGCAAAAAGGCGATCGGCGCGATCCGCATCAACCCTGACATCGACCCCGGCGCCAAAACGCACGCGAAGACGACCACCGGCAAGAAGGAGACGAAGTTCGGCGTCGACATCGAGCGGGCCGAGCGCGTTTTCGAGACCTACCGCAACCTGAAGCACCTTCGCATCGGCGGCGTGCACATTCACATCGGTTCGCCGATCTACGAGATCCAGCCGTACGTCGACGCGGTGAAAAAGATGACCGCGCTGATCGACCGGCTCACGGAGCGCGGGCACAAGATCGAATGGTTCGATGTCGGCGGCGGGTTCGCGGTGGATTACGAGCACTCCGGGCAGGCCAGGCCCGTCACGGAGCACGCCAAAGCGCTCGTCCCGCTGCTGGCGGGCAAGCCGTACCGCATCGCGTTCGAGCCCGGCCGATACATCGCGGGCAACGCGGGCATCCTGCTCACGAAAGTGCTCTACCGGAAGATGGGCGGCGAGAAGCGATTCGTCATCGTCGACGCCGGCATGAACGACCTGATCCGCCCGACGCTGTACGAGGCGTACCATCACGTCTGGCCGGTGAAGCCGGACGCGCAAAACCTCAATGCCGAGCGCAGTCGCAAGTTCCAGATCGTTGCCGGCGAGACGGTCGACGTGGTCGGTCCGATCTGCGAGAGCGGCGATTACCTCGCCAAAGGCCGCGAACTCCCCCCGACGAAGCGCGGCGACCTGCTCGCCGTCTTCACCGCCGGCGCGTATGGCTTTGCCATGAGCAGCAACTACAACAACCGCCCGCGCGTTCCCGAGGTGCTCGTCGACGGCAGCAGCTACACGATCATCCGCAAGCGCGAAACGCTGGAGGATATGGTCGCGCTGGAGCGGGTGTGATCCGACCCCCACCTCAGCCCAGCATCGCGTCGATCGCCCGTCCCTTGCCGTCCTTCGTCACGTAGAACGGCTCGCCGCCCGTCACATAGTGGGTGTCGGAAGCAATGCCCATCGCCCTGTAAATCGTCGCGTGACGGTCAGCGGTCTTGCCGTGGGCGAAGCCTTTTCTGAACCCCCCGCCGAAGAAGAGCATCGAATTGCAGCTGCTGAAGTGGCCGTGGAAGCCGTACGTCTTTTGGTTGTCGATGATCAATTGCTCGCCCGTGTCCCGCTCGACCGAGCCATCGAGCGCCGCGGCGCCGGGCTGGGCGGCGATGGTTCGGCCAAACTCGCTCATCACGATGACGAGCGTCCGCTCGAGCAGACCGCGCTCCTCGAGATCGCGAATGAGTTGGGCGATCGGGCGGTCGATTTGCTTCTTCATGCTCTCCATGCGCGTCCTGCCGTTCTCGTGCATGTCGAAACCAGCGAACGGCGCGTACTGATACTCGACCTCCACGAACCGAGCGCCGACTTCGACGAGCCGCCGGGCGAGCAGGCACCCCATCCCGAACCGGTGGCCGACGTCGTAGTTCTTCAGCGCCTGGGGGCTCTCACTCGTGAACTCGAACGCTCTTTTAACCGGCGAATCCATCATCGCCCGCGCATCGTCCATCACCCCGGCGAATTCCTTCGCCTTGTCGCTGTCGCGCAGCTCCTTCGCGCTCAGCCCGTTGATCGCCTGGAGGTACGCCTGGCGGCGGTCGAGGCGCTGGGGCTGCATCCCCGCGATGGCGCTGAGCGTCGGCAACCCCTGCGTCGGCTCGGGGATCATCAACGGCGCGAACCGCGGCCCGTAGAAGCCGGGGCCCTGGTACTCGTTGATGAAAAGGAATTCGTCGTTTGAGGTGTTGACGTCGCGCCCGATGTCGATGTACGCGGGCACGAGCGGGTCGCGCCGGCCAAGGGTCCGCGCCACGACCGCCCCCATGCTGGGCGCCTTCACGCCGGCGGGGAACAGATAGCCCGTCTTCATCCAGCGCTGGGCCTGGAGGTGAACCGCGCCACACTTCGTGTCGTTCGTCAGCGAGCGGAGGACCGTCCCCCGGTCCATCACCGACGCGAGATTCTCCAGCCCCGCGCCGAACGAAATCCCGTCGGCCTTCGTCGGGATGATCGGGCACGTGCCGAGCAGCTCGCTGCCCTTCATCCCCGGCGCGAACGGCGTGTGCTTCTTCGGGTCCCACGTGTCGGTCTGCGCGACCCCGCCGGGCAGCCAGATGAGGATCATCGCGTCCGCTTTGGCGGCGTGCGTGGCGGGGGCGGTGTCGTTGGCGGACGCGATGGCCGGCAACCTCGCGGCGACGGTGGCGGCGAGGGTCGATTGGAGGAACTCGCGACGGTTCATGGTGCGGAAGATGTTACGCGGCAAAGCAATGGTTGTTTAGCGAGAACGTTCACGTGTCGTTCCGGGCTGGACCGGTAGCGACCCGAGGAAGCTGGGAGTGGCAACGCGTCTTCACTCCCAGATCCCTCGGATTACCTCGGGGATGACAGACCCGCTGTCGTTTGCCTCAGAGGGATTCCGCCGCCAGGTTGCTGTTCGCCGGGCCGTTGACGACCTTGCCGCGCGCATCGAAGCGCGAGCCGTGGCAGGGGCAGTCCCAACTCCGCTCCGCGCCATTCCACGCGACGATGCACCCGAGATGCGGGCAGACGGCCGAGCAGGTGTGGACCACATTGTTCGCGTCCTTGTAGACGGCGAGCTTCTTCAACCCGCTGCGCATGACGGCGCCGGTGTCCGGGGCGATCTCCTCGACGCTCTTGACCTCCCCGGGCGTCACCCAGTCGGCGTACTTCGTCGCGACGTCGACGTTCTCCTGCACGTACCGCGCCGCCGACCTGGGCGTGACGCGCGACGGGCTGTAGATCGTTTCCCACTCGTTCGGACGACCCAGGATCAGGTCCGTCAGCAGCATTCCCGCGATCGTGCCGTGCGTCATGCCCATGCCGCTGTCGCCGGTCGCGATGAAGACGTTGTCCTTGTCCAGCGGATTGCGGCCGATGTACGCGAGGCAGTCGACCGGCTCCATCACCTGGCCCGACCAGCGAAACTCGATCTCACCCATCATCGTGAACCGCTCGCGCATCCACTTCTCGATATCGTCCCATCGGCGCTGGGCGTCGTTGTGGTGGCCCGTCTTATGGTCCTCGCCGCCGGCGATGAGGATGTCGTAGTCCTGGCCGTCGATGGGCTGAAGGCGCACGTAGTGGTACGGGTCGAGCGTGTCCCAGTAGAGCGCGTCCGTCAGCGCCCCGCGCGCGACGCGCCCGCCGATGACGTAAGTGCGGTACGGCGCCTGCTTCGTGTGGATCGCGAACATGTCGTTGACCGGGGTGTTCGTCGCGACGACGACGGCCTCGGCGATCACCGCGCGGCCCTGGCTCGTCTCCACGCGCGCGGGGGCGCCGCCGGTGATGCTTCTGACGTGCGTGTGGTTGTAGATCTTTCCCCCGCGCGATTCGATCGCCTTGGCAAGACCCGCGAGGTACTTCAGCGGGTGGAACTTCCCCTGCCGCGGGTAGCACAGGCACTTGCTCGTGTTGTAGCCGGGGATCGGGGCGCGCTCGACGTAGTGCGCATCGCTCAAACCGATGCGATGGGCGGCGTCGAGTTCCTTGTCGAGGAAGTCATAACCCGCGCCCTGCGGGTTGATGAACAGGTAACCATTGAGTCGCTTGAAGTCGCAGTCGATGCCCTCTTCCGTCGCGATCCGCTCGATGCGATCGACGGCGGCCGAGTGGCTTTGCGTGGAGACGCGCAGAACCTCTTCGCCGTGCAGACTTTCGATCTTCGAGAGCCCGTCGTCGTTGTAAAACACGAGATGCGCGGTCGTGCGCGACGTCTCCCCCCCGGCCGTGGGCCCATCGTCGAGGAGGACGACGCGCTTGCCTTCTTTCGTGAGATGGTACGCGACGGACAATCCCGCGATGCCCCCGCCGACGATGCAGACGTCGGTGGTCGCGTCCTCCGCAAGTTTTGGACCGGTGGGCGTTTCCGCCGTCGCCATCCACACGCTGCGCGTTCGGCCATTGTCGGTTTGCATATTTGATCTGTAACGCCGGTATCGCTGGTGCGCGAAGGGAGAAAAGCGAGCGGCAGTTCCAGGCACTTAAAATCATCTCAAAAGGCGTTTTTTGCCACCGATGGGGCAACGGATGGACACAGATGAAAAAATGCTTTTTATCTGTACTCATCCACGTCCCATCTGTGGCAAGAAGGTCTTGTCCCTTTGAGATAGTTTCTTCGAGACGCGGACAAGCAGATCGGCCTTTTGATGGTTCGGTTGCAACATCCATCCGCTCGCCGACGTATGACTAACAACGCAGATGCCTATGTTTCGCCTTCTGACCATAGCAGCGGCCCTGATGGTGCTGGCCGCGACGACAGGGATTGTTCGCGACGGCGATGTCGCCGCGGGGGTTCCTGCTGCGCCAGGAGTTGCCACCACCGCGCCGGGTGGAGAGTTTCACACCACCGTCCTCCCCCTGCTTCAGAAGTACTGTTACGAATGTCACGGCGACGGGATGGACAAAGGCGACCTGGAGATGGATGGGTATGCATCTCTCCAGGACATCCGCAACGACGTGAAGACGTGGCAGAAGGTCATCCAGTACGCCCGGACGCAGACGATGCCGCCGCCGAAGGCGGATCAGCCGACGCAACCGGAGCGCGATGCGCTGGTCGAGGGGCTGCATCGCGAGTTGTATGCGATCGACCTTGCCAACCCCGATCCCGGCCGGGTGACCGTGCGGCGGCTGAACCGTTCTGAATACCGCAACACGATCCGCGATCTCATCGGCATCACGTTCGACCCCACCATCGATTTCCCGCAGGACGACACGGGTTACGGGTTCGACAACATCGGGGACGTGCTGACGCTCCCGCCGATGCTGATGGAGAAGTATCTCGCCGCCACCGATCGCGTCCTCAATGCGGCCATCCCCACCGGCTCGATGGCGAGCCGCGAGCAGCGGGTTCCCGCGAACCGCGCGCAGCGGAGCGGAAAGCCGGTCGCCGGCGACACCGACGACGCGGCGGGCGAGTGGGTGAGGCTGTCAAGCCGCACTGAAAACGCGCTCGCCGTGCCCATGCAGAGCGCGACGCGGGCGGACTATGTCGTGCGCGTGCGGGCGTACGCCAGGCCGCGCGCTGACGAGAAGGAAGCGGAGCAGACGGCGGCAACGACACAGCCCACGACCGCTGAAGCCGTAGTGCGCGCGCCGGCGCGGCCGACGCGGTTGTCGATCA
>JBBSLV010000125.1:0-9254 GCA_038233535.1 Tepidisphaerales bacterium
CGGCGTCCATCTGCATGCGATAGGCGAGCTCAAAGCTCTGAATGCGTGATTCCAAGGCCGCGTCGCGATCCCGCGCGTCGCCGTGACGACGATTCAATTGCTGGAGCAAATCGAGCTGGCGGCGCTGCTCGTCGGTGCTCACGCCGGCGGGGTTGTTCACGTGCTCGATGAGCTTGGCGATGTCGGTGTGCTGCGTGTCGACGTACGTGCCCTGGTACGTGCCGGGAAGAAACGCGCTCTGCCAGTTCTGCGATTCCTGGATCGGGTATCCGCCGGGGCAGAGGACGACGAAGCCGGGTAGGTTCTGGTTCTCCGTGCCCAACCCATACGTGAGCCAACTGCCCATGCTCGGGCGGACGAGCCGGGCTTCGCCGCAGTTCATCAGCAGCAGCGACGGCTCGTGGTTGGGGACGTCGGCGTTCATCGAGCGAATGACGCAGATGTCGTCAATCGATTCGGCGACGTGGGGGAACAGGTCGGAGACTTCGATCCCGCTCTTGCCGTATTTCTGGAACTTGAACGGCGACGGCAGGGCGGCACCGGTTTTTCGCTCGGTGGCGAGGTAGTCCATCGGCAACTCTTTGCCGGCGAACTTCGTGAGCATCGGCTTGGGGTCGAACGTGTCGACCTGCGACGGGCCGCCGTTCATGAACAGGTGGATGACGCGCTTGACCTTAGCCGGAAGCGGGGGGAGCTTGGGGGCGAGCGGGTTGATCGCGTCGGCCGAGGCGATCGACGGCGATATCGAAAGCCCCGCCTGGGTCATGATCTGCGCGAGCGCGAGTCCTCCCATGCCCATCCCACACTTGCGGAGCAGTTGGCGGCGATTCAGCAGCTGATCTTCGGCCCGGCGACCGTGCTGGTAGATAGACATTGCGTGAGAGCCTCCGCTTGTACTACACACGAGCATCCTGCCCGTGGAATGAAAAACGGCATCACCTTAAGTCGCGGAACCTTTTTGCCACCGATGGGGCACCGATGCACACCGATGAAATGCATTGATTATGGGTGTTTATCGGTGCCCCATTGGTGGCTGGTTTTTGTTTCGAGATAGTTCTTTAGTCGACGAACGCGAACTCGTTGGTCTGAAGCAGCGCCTGGGCGTACTTTTCCCACGCGCTCAGCCCTTCCGGCGGTTTGCCGGGGGGCGGGGTGGTCGCGACGAGAGCCTCAGACTTCTTCTGCGATGCTTCAAGCGCGATGAATTGCAAAGCGAGTTCCGCTTCCTCCGGCGCCGGCGAACGGCCGAATACCGTCTGGTACAGCAGCTCGATGCGCTGTGCCGCAGGGGCCGCCGCGAGGTCGGGGCGCTTCACGATCTGCTTTGCCTGTTGGAGGACGAACGGGCTGTTCATCATGAACAGCGCCTGCTGCGGCACGGAGGTGTTGAACCGCTGGGCGACCGTGGCGTCGGGGCTGGCGAAATCGAACGTGCGGAACATGCCGGGGAGGTTCTGGCGGTCGATGAAGCCGTAGACCGTGCGGCGCGTCGCCTGCGGATCGTTAATGTCCACCGGTCGCCCGCCGACCGTCAGGTCAAGCTGGCCGGCTGCGAAGAGAAGCGAATCGCGCAGCGATTCAAAATCGATCCGCCGGCGGTTCATGCGCCACAGCAACCGGTTCTCGGGATCGACCGCGTATGCCGCGTCGACCTGCCCGCTCGTCTGCTGATAGACGGCCGACTGCATGATGCGCTTGTGGAGCTTTTTGACCGACCAGCCATCTTCGACGAACTTCACGGCGAGGTAATCGAGCAGTTCCGGGTGCGTGGGCGGCTCGCCGCGCGTGCCGAAGTCGCTGGGCGTGCGGACGATCCCCTGGTCGAAGTGGTGCAGCCAGACGCGGTTGACCATCACGCGGGCCGTGAGCGGGTTGTCCTTGCTCGCGATGGCGCGGGCCAGCTCGAGCCGGCCGCTGCCGTCGGTGAAGGGTGTGGGCTTGTCGTCGGTCAGGATCGAGAGGAACTGGCGCGGGACGGGATCGCCTCGATTGGCGGCATTGCCGCGCTTGAAGATGACGGGCTCGACGATCGGGCCGTCCTCGAGCGCCATGGCGCGGGGCGGGCTGCCTGGATGGGTTGCGACCAGTGCGTCGCGCTTCTGCACGAGGGCGTTGAGTCCCGCCTTCTGGGCGCGGTCGAGAAGTTTGCCGACGTCCGCATACGCGACGTTGCCGGGCGCATCGGCGGCGTGAAGAACCTGCCGCAGTGCTTCCTCGCTTGCGTCGGCGAGCGGCTCGGGCTTGTCGAATTGCGCGACCAGGTTCGCGTAACGGTCGGCCAGCGCTTTCACCGACGTCGTCGGCGCAATCACCACCATCGCGACGACGTGCGGGTTCAGCGACTCATCGGACAAGCGCCCCGTGACGATCTGCTCGGCCAGCACCAGCGACGGGGGCTTCACCGCCCGCCCCGGGCCTTCGGACAGCGCGATCAGCGGGGACAGGACCGAATCCCCGTCCTTCCTCGCGGTGACGAGCCGGGCCGTCCACCGCTGCGTGACGAACCGGTTGACGTTGTGCTTCTCGATGATCGCCCGTCGCGCGTCGCTGTCGTCCGCCTTCACGCCCCGCAGCTCGATCGCCGCCTGGAGCTGCGACGACAGCCCCTGGGCTGATTTCATCACGGCCGCCAGCTCTGCGTGGCGGGCCTTTTTGAACGCTTCGATCTCCGCCTCGCGGGCGGCGAGTTCCGTTTTGAACGCGTCGGCTTCTTTCGGATCGGGCGCGTTGATCAGCGGGAGTTCCGCCGGCTCGCGCGAACTGGCGAACACGCCGTACAGCGAGTAGTAGTCGGCGGTGGGGATTGGGTCGTACTTGTGGTTGTGACAGCGCGCGCAGCTGACGGTGAGTCCCATCGTGCCGCGCGTCACGACGTCGATGCGGTCGTCGATGATGTCGTGCTGATTGTTGAGAAACCGCCGGCCGAGCGTGATGAAGCCGAGGGCCGCGAGGTGGCGGGTGTCGTCGCCCTTGGGGTCAAGGCGGTCGGCAGCGATCTGATGGACGAGGAACTGGTCGTACGGCAGATCGCTGTTGAACGCCTGGATCACCCAGTCGCGATAGGTGTAGCTGAACGGGAAGCGGCGCTCCTCCTCGAAGACGTAGCCCTTGCTGTCGGCGTAGCGCGCCACGTCCAGCCAGTGCCGGCCCCAGCGCTCCCCGTAGTGCGGGCTGGCGAGGAGACGGTCGATTACCTTGTCGAATGCGTCGGTGGAGGTATCGGCGTCGAACTCCGCAATCTCCTCGGGCGTGGGCGGCAACCCGAGCAAATCAAACGTCGCGCGGCGGATGAGCGTGCGCTTGTCCGCAAGCTTCGACGGGACGATCCCCTTCTCGTTCAGCTCCGCGAGGACGAACCGGTCGATGTCCGTTTTCACCCAGCCCAGCGCCGCGGCGGAGGGTGCGGGCTGGGGAACCTCCGCCGCCACCGGCGCCTGGAAACTCCAGTGCGCCTTCGGGTCGTTCGATGACGCGCTGGGCTGCGTGGCGGCCGGCTTCTTCTCGTCCTTCGCGTAGGGCACCCCCATCTTGACCCAGGTCTCGAAATCCTTGACCTGTTCCTCGGTGAGCTTGTCCTTTTCCTTCGGCGGCATCGGGTAGTCTTCATCGACGCGGCTTACCATCTTCAGGATGGCGCTCTCCTCGAGCTTCTTCACGTCAATGACTATGCCGTCGAACTCCTCACCACCCTTGAGCAGCGCTTCGCGCGAATCGAGCTTGAACTTGCCCTTGAGCTTTTTGGCCTCGTCGCTGTGACAGGAGTAGCAACGCTCGACCAGGACGGGCCGGATCTTTTTCTCGAAGAATTCGATCTTCGCCGGGTCGGCGGGGTTTTGGTTGGATCCCTCTTGGGCACGGGCACGCGCCGCGGGCATGAGGAGCGCGAGAGTCAGGAAAAACACGAGTCGAAGCATGTTCGACACCTCCAAATAAGGGGAGTGGATGCTGGAAACGTCGGATGCGACTCTGTCGCTCGCGATTCCCCTATCCACCCGTACCCGCGTCACTTGCACGACGTTGAATGCACGGCCCTGGTATTTCGGACGTGCGCGGATCAGGGGGTTAACGGGTTGATCGGAATCAGATATTCCGGCAGTGTTGAAACTGGATGCGTGCATCGTTGAAACTGGATGCGTGCATCATTGAGTCAAAAGTCATTTGGATGAGCCCGGTGAAATGTGCGCGCAAAAAAAAGCCGTCCCGGGCAAGGACGGCTTCGAATGGGGCTGTTGAAAGGTGTTCCGGGTTGTGGGAGTGAAACACCTTTCACATCGGGGGGGGAAGAATGGGCTAAAATTGGAAAGAACTCGCGTCGCACGTTCAAACGTCCCGTGCGATGCTGAAACGGAGAAAACAACTTCCGTGCCGCCGCAAAAAATTATTTTGCAACGGAACGCTTATCACGCATAAGTATTTGTGAATTATGGATGTTATGAATTAGATGGATAGACTGATCAGCTTTCTTCAATACGAACAGTTGGCTGACACGGTGTCGTGGCTGTCGCAGTAAATAGCGACATTGGACCACTTGTGGCGCGATGCGGAGACAGTAACTTCCGTGTTATCAATGAGTTGCGGAAGAGTCCGCTAACGCGGCGGGAGGTGTTGACGTTTGTCGGCCCGACTCTTAGCTTTCGCCGATTCCCTGGGAGGTCTCAGCGTGCGGATTCTCGTAACAGGCGGGGCCGGGTTCATCGGCTCCAACATCGCCAAGCAGCTTCACCGCGACGGCCACGACGTCGTCGCCGCCGACAGCTTCCTCTCCGCGTCCTGGGACACGCTCGTCGACTTCGGGGGGGATGTCCTGACGATCCGCGACCATGAAGACGTCCAGTCCATGATCGACCTCGGCCCCTTCGACGTCATCTTCCACGAAGCCAGCATCACCGGCGTCATCCCGGAAGCGGGGGGGACGACCGACCCACACAAGATGATGCGCAACAACGCTGAGACGTTCCGCGGTTTGCTCGATCACGCAGTGATGAGCAAAGCCCGCGTCGTCTGGGCGAGCAGTTGCAGCGTCTATGGCCGAGGCGCGGTGCCGATGAAGGAATCGCAGCCGCTCGACCCGCTCAACGTTTACGCATTCAGCAAGGCGACGATGGAACGCATGGCGGCGCGGTACGCAAAGCACCTCGCCCAACCCATTGTCGGTCTGCGCTACAGCAATGCTTATGGCCCCGGGGAAGCGAACAAAGGGAAGCTCGCGAGCATGATCTATCAGCTTGCCACCCAGATGCGGCAGGGAAAGCGCCCGC
The DNA here is from genome assembly GCA_038233535.1 of Tepidisphaerales bacterium. Lineage (GTDB taxonomy): Bacteria > Planctomycetota > Phycisphaerae > Tepidisphaerales > Tepidisphaeraceae > DASYWJ01. Next base: position 5,259 of record JBBSLV010000125.1, read on the forward strand.
GCATCTTCGCCCCCGGCACGCAGAAGCGCGACTTCGTCTACATCGATGACATCGTCCAGGCGAACGTGAAGGCGATGCACGCAAAGGAGCCCGGCGTCTACAACGCCGGCGCGGGGCGAAGCTGGTCGTTCAATGACGTAGTGGTCGAACTGAATCGCGTGCTCAAGACCGACCTGCAACCGGAATATTTCGACAACCCCTACGGCTTCACCCAGGATTGGACAGAAACGGACCAGTCACTCGGGCGGGTAAAAATCGGGTACGAGCCGAAGTTCGACCTGCGGGCGGGCATTGAGGCGTATCACGCATCTGGAAAACTCGGTGCCGCAAGCTGAATGCGGACCACCTGGCAACGCTGAGAAACGGGTTTTCTTCTGGACTGGCAGGAAATCCATGGCCGACCGCAATGTCCACTACGAAGCCGCGTTCGAAGCTTTCCTGCGGAACAGGGGGGTTCCGTACGTCGCCGTCGACGAGGCGAAGAAAGCGCTGTTCGCGACGGCCAAGCTCAAGAGCTTCGACTTCGTCGTCTATAGCAAAACCGGCCCGAACCTGCTGATCGACGTGAAGGGGCGGCTTCTGCGCGACCGCTCTGCCAAGCGCGGGTTTGAGACGTGGACGACGCAGCGCGACGTCGAGGATCTCACGCAGTGGGAGCAGGTCTTCGGCGAGGGGTTCAAAGGCGTGTTTTCGTTCGTGTACTGGATCGATCCCCCGCTGACGGCCGAGCCGGGGATGTTCGAGTTTCGCAACCGCTGGTATCTGCTGATGGGCATCGATCTGGCCGAGTATCGCGGCGCGATGCGGCGTCGCTCGGCGAAGTGGGAGACGGTTTCCCTCCCGGCCCAGGAGTTTCGCCTGCTTGCCCGCCCGCTCGAAAGCTGGTTATGATCAACCCCATGAAGCACCGGCTGATCATGGCTTACGCCGCGCTGCTCGCGTGGCTCGCGGTTCCGCTTTCGGCGCTGGCGCAGGACGAGGAACGTGAGATCCTCGACGCGCGGCTTGAGGGCTATGCCCACAACGTCACGCTTGAGGGGGGCTCGACCGCGTTTACGTGGATCCTGTTCATCATCCTCGCGCTGCTCGCCCTCGGCGGCCTGTTCAAGGACGCGAAACGGACCCACCTGGATTAGGAAATCCGAAAGAGAAGCATCGGAGTTTGTTTCATGCTTCGGATTTATCGCTTCCCCACCCTCATCAGGAGTTTCCGATGAAGAATACCATCCTCTGGGGCCTCGTGCTGTTGAACGTTCTGCTGCTGACGGCCTTTGTCGGCCGGCTCAGCGGAAGCGACGCGGCGATGGCGCAGGCGCGCCGGCCTGGAGATTACCTGCTGATCCCCGCCGACATCGCCGAGGACGGGTCCAGCGCGGTCGTCTACGTGATGGACACGGACAACCACATCCTCGGCGGGATGGTGTTCGACGATTCCCGCAAGGAGCTGCTGACGATGCAGCCGCTGAACATCGAGCGCATCTTCGCGACCGGCCAAGGCGTGACGACCGGCACCGGCAACAACCGCGAAGGTCGCTCGCGCAACCAGGGCCGCGTCAACGAACCCAACCAGCGCAATACTGATTAGCCCGTCGACTTCGCCACTCGACGCGGCACAACGCATTATTGAAACTCGCTCGCATCGCTCTCACGGAAAATTGAGGCCCATCATGGACAACAAGACCTTCGGCATCGGCATCCTGTCGCTGACCGCTCTCGTGCTCGTCGTCGGCAACTGCCTCGTCCCCCCCAAAGCATCGGCCGAGCTGTCGATCAGCGGCCAGGGCTACTCCGTCGTCACCGCTAAGGTGCAGAACGGCGGCGACGGGGTGTACATCCTCGACAACCGCACCGGGCGCTTCGCCGTCTTCACATACGACAACGGCTCGCGGCGGCTCGAGCCGCGCACCGTCCGCACATTGACCGACGCGTTCGTGACCCGACCGTAGCCGTTGAGTGCATTCGCTTGACCTGCGTCATTTTCAAGCGTCATCGCCGAATCTCACGGAGGGAGTGTCTTTACGTGCAAGCTCGCATCGCACAATTCGCCCAGCGCGTGCTCGCTGGGGAACTGCTCAGTCGCGACGACGCCGCCTACCTCGCCACGGTGGGAGGGGACGACGTGTACGATCTGTTCTACTGGGCCAACAGGATTCGCATCCGCTTCGCTGGTCGGGATGTGAAGTTCTGCGCCATCGTTGCCGCCAAGGTGGGCGGGTGCAGTGAGGACTGCAAGTTCTGCGCGCAGTCCGAGCACTACGCGACGGCCGTGGGCGAGCAGGCTACGCTGACGGACGAGCAGGTGCTGGCCAGCGCCGCTCACGCTGCGGAGGTCGGCGCCGACAGCTTCGGCATCGTCAACGCCGGCCGGGGTCCGACGCGGCGCGAACTGGAAGACTGGCTTCAACCGTTGATGAGCAAGATCGCGAAGGACGGCAAGACTCGCGCCTGCGCGACCCTGGGCGCGCTGACGCCCGAGACGGCCAGGTTCCTCTACGACTGCGGCATTCGCCGGATCAATCACAACATCGAGACCAGCGAGCGTCACTACCCGAACATCGTGAGCACTCACCCGTTCGCCGAGCGCATCAAGACGCTGAAAGTCGCTAAGGCCGCAGGGTTGTCGCTGTGCAGCGGCGGGATCTTCGGCATGGGCGAGGTCTGGGAAGACCGGATCGACATGATGTTCACGCTGCGCGAGCTGGACGTGGATGTCATGCCGCTCAACTTCCTCAACGCGATCCACGGCACGCCGCTGGAAGGGCAGCCGATGCTCGCGCCGATGGAATGTTTGAAGATCATCAGCATCTGCCGGTTCGTCCTGCCCTCAGCCGAATTGAAAGTCGCGGGCGGGCGCGAGAAGGTTCTGCGCGACGTGCAGAGCTGGATCTTCTTCGCCGGCGCCGACAGCACGATGATCGGAAACTACCTCACGACCTATGGCCGAAAGCCCGAGCAGGACCACCAGATGGTCATGGACCTGGGGTTGCAATGGCGCGCCTACGACGGCGGGGGGGTTGAGTCGGCGAGCGACAAGCCGCGCCTCAGCAGCGTGTCGCACACGGGCAAGCACCGCATCCCGATCCTCTACGAGCGCGAAGTCACCGCCCCGGCGCCGGGCGTGCCGGCAATGGTATCGTGAGCCACCATGACGCTCGCAGCCGGCGGATCTTCCGAATCATCTGGTAACGGGGGCGTGCTCGACGGCGGCGCCACGGAAAAGGCTCAGCGGTTCTTCGACCGCGGGCGCGACGTGGCCGACGCGGAAAACTTCGACTACGCGATCGAGCTGTTCATCCACGGGCTCTCGCTCGACCCCGACGACGTCTCGGCGCACAAGGAACTCCGCCTGATCGCCCTCGAGCGCACCGCGCGCGGCGGCAACGACATCCCCGCGTTTGACAAGCTGAAGCTGCGCGAAACGATTACCAGGAGTACCGATCCCACAAAATCCATGCTCATCGCCGAGAAGATGCTCGCCTTCGACCCCGGCAACCCCGAATGGATCAAATGCTGCGGCGAATACGCCCGCCGCGCCGAACTCGTTCGGACGGCCGAATGGTTCGCGCGCCTCGCGGGCGAGACGTAAACCGAAGCCGTCGAATTGACCCGCGTCGCGAGAAGCAGCCGGCCGACGAATCGGTAGGGCGGTAGCGTCCGTACCGTTTCCCCCGATAATCCTTCGCAGCCACCGCCGCAAGGCCGTGGGTTCGTACGCCGAAATCCTTGATGACCACCGTCCCAACCATCTCGGGCCTGAACCTCCTCATCCCGCGTGCGATCAAGCGTGCGCGTGAGCGCGCCGAAGCGTCGCCGTCACCGCGCGTCGCCGTCGCCGTCGCCGGCTACGGACTTGTCACGCCGCTGGGAAATTCGGCGGCACAGACGTGGGACGCGATCATGGCTGGCCGCGTGATCGAGCATCACGCGGCAGCGCTGCACGCGTCGCGCCCAGACGTGCCGCGCGTGTCCAGCCTCGCGATCCAGGCGACGCGCGAC
>JBBSLV010000126.1:0-9213 GCA_038233535.1 Tepidisphaerales bacterium
CGGCAGCGTGAGCACTTCGCGAAAGTGTTCGACGCTGCAAAACGCGCCGGCTGGACGGAGCACGCCGGCGTCGAGCACGTGATGTTCGGCGCCATCCTCGGCGCCGACAACAAGCCGATCAAGACGCGCGAAGGGACGCCGGTATCGCTCAAGAGCGTCTTCGATGACGCCGTCGACCGCGCGCGGGGCATCGTCGCGGAGAAGAGCAGGGATCTCCCCGACGCGCAGCGGCAAACGATCGCGCACGCAGTGGGCATCGGAGCGGTGAAATACTTTGATTTGAACAAGGATCGGGTCAGCGATTACGGGTTCGACTGGGACAAGATGCTCTCGATGGAGGGCAACACGGCACCGTACCTTCAATACGCCCACGCGCGCATCAAATCGATTTTTCGCAAAGCCGGCGTCGTTCCCGCATCGTCCGTTGCGGTGCTGCTCGCGGCCCCGCACGAGCTGGCGCTGGCGAAGCACGCGCTGCGCCTCACGGAGATCCTCGACCTCGTGGCCCGCGAGCTCAAGCCCCACCACCTGACGACGTACCTGTACGATCTGGCAACGAAATTCAGCGGATTTTATGAGAACTGCCCCGTCATCCAGAGCGAAGAGCCGACGCGGAGCAGCCGACTCGCGCTGTGCGACGTCACCGCGCGGACGCTCGCGCTCGGACTCGATCTTTTGGGAATCGAGCATCCGGAACAGATGTAGTTCCGTGTCGTTCCATCGCAGCCACGGACGCAAGTCCGTGGGGAGGATCCTGTCGCTTCGCAGCCACGGACGCAAGTCCGTGGGGAGGTGCGCGGTACGCTCCTAAAGTGCCCGTCTATCACTTCACCGATCACGCCTATCGGAACTGGAGACCGGATCATCCGCGCGGGTACACGCGCAAGGGAGAAGGTGTCCTTCCTCCCGATCCCGAGATGGCGCACAACTACGACGAAGCCGCGAAGCAGGAGAAGGTCGTCTTCGACCACGCGATTCAGTGCGAAATTCTCGTCCTGGCGCACCGGATCTGCGAAGAAGAAGGCTGGAGGTTAGAGGGGTCGGGCTTCGACGATGGTCATGCGCATCAGGTGATCAGCTGGCGCGGGTTCATCCCGTGGGAAGAAGTCCACCGGCGGTTCAAGAACCTACTGGCACTGAAGCTCAATCGCAGGCACGACACGCCGGGCAAGCGCTGGTTCGTCCGACGTCACGGAGCACCGCGCCGCGTCGAGCGTCGGCAGCACTTCGATTACCTGCTCGACGTATACCTTCCCGATCATCCAGGGATTTTCTGGAGGCGCGGGATGGAACTCCCGTTGCTTCCTAAGGTGCGGTAGCACCCTCCCACGGACTTGCGTCCGTGGCTGCGAATGACAGATGTCCTCTACTACAGTCGTTTGACTGCTCTCATCGGATCCGCCTTCCCCGACTGTTGGAACGCGGCTTCTCTGGCGCGGCATCCGCGGCACGCCCAGCAGGGTTCGCTCGTCTCTTCCGTGCAGCTCCACGTGCGCTCGAACGGGGCGTTGACTTGGAAGCCGACGTCGACGACCTGCCAGGGGTCAAGCTCCAGCAGCGGGTTGTCGATCGTCAGCTCGGGCTGGCCGCAGGGGAGCTGGATCATTTCGTTCCAGATCTGCGTGTACTCCGTGGCCTGCGCGAGGGCGTCGCCCTGCCCGCCGATGCGCAGTCCGGTGTAGATCGCGGCGGCGTGGTGATGGACGGCATACCTCACCGCCATCGCGAATAGCGGGAGCAGCTCGAGCATCAGCGGCCCCAGCGGCGCGGGCTGGCGCGGATCGGTGACGACGTTCTGCGACTCGCCCGGCGACGCGAGGGGGGCGAGGAACGGCATGGCGATGGTGTGCTCCTTATATGGCTTAAAGTGCGCCACCTGCTGATCGTACGCCGCCCGCGCGCGGGAACCGCGCCCCTGCTCGACCTCGACGAAGACCATGATCGCGCGATGCTTCTGCGCCGCGAGCGCCGTCGCCACCGCGGAGTTGATGCTGCCGTTGTTCAGGATGATCGCCAGATCCTTGGCCATGTTTCTCCAGACTGATTCACCACGGAGCTCACGGAGGGCACGGAGGACATGAACTCACATCATTTCTTTCTCTGTGCTCTCCGTGCGCTCCGTGGTGAAAAATCCTTATTCCATTGTGAGGAGCACCTTCAGCACGCCCGGCCGTCCGGCGAGTTCCATCGCTTCGACGCCCTGCTCGATCTTCATGCGGCGCGTGATCAGGCTTGCGACGTCGATCTGTTTTTCCGCCAGCGCGCGGATCGCTTCGCGGAACGGTCCGCAGCGGCTCCCGATGACGTTGATCTCATCGACCACGAGCGGCGCCAGGTTCAACGGCTTGCCGGCGGCGAACGTGCTTTTCAGCACGATGGTCCCGCGCGGCCTCACGATCTGCATCGCCAGCTCGAAGCGGCCCGCGCTGCCCGTGCAGTCAACGACGACGTCCTGATCGTGCCGCGGCGTGATGTCGTCCAGCGCCCGCGAGCGGATCTGCCATTTCTCGCACATCGCGAGCTTGTCGGGGTGCTTGCCGATGACCCGCACCGGGCAACCCGCGTTACGCAACACCTGTGCGACGAGCAAGCCCAGTCGCCCGTCTCCCAGCACCGTCACCCACTTGCGCCCACGGGAACCGTCGCCTCCGAAGTCGAGCTTGATCTGCTTCATCACCTGGAACGCCGCCGCCAGCGGCTCGATGAACACGGCCTGGTCGTCGTCGATCGACTTGGGCAGCACGTGCAGGTTCGTCGCGGGCAAGCGCACGAGGTCAGCGAACGCGCCGTCGTGGTTGAGGATGCCCAGCACGGTGCGCGCGCGGCAGTGGCTGCTCAGTCCCGACAGGCACAAATCGCAGCGCCCGCAGACGACGTTGATCTCCCCCGCCACGCGCTGGCCGATCAGATTCTTGTCCGGGGAGGAGACAATGTCGGCGACGAACTCGTGGCCGAGGACGCCGTTGTAGCCCATGTAGCCGCGGGTGATCTCCAGGTCCGTCGCGCAGATGCCGGCCTGGCGGACGCGCAGGAGGGTGTCCCCGTCCGCTTCGACCGGGTCGCGGTGACGCGGCTGAAAGGACAACGACTGATCAAACACGAGCGCGCGCACGCCGAGAAGCCTTGCTTATCCGAAGGGTTTGTCCGGCCCGGTGAGGTAGCCGAGCCAGGCGGACTGGTCGTAGCGCATGTCGCGCCCGGTGAGGTGCTCGAGCGATTTTCGCGCCTGCCACGCGACGCTGAAGTCGTTTTTCTCCCCAAGCTGCCCGGCCAACGCGCGGGCAACGTCGATCTGCTTGTAGTGCTTGAGCGCATCGGCGGCGGCGATGCGGACGTCGCGGTCTTCGCCGGCGCTGTTGACCACCGCCACGAGCGGCGCGACGGCGTTGGAGTCCGGGAGGTTCGCCAGCGCCTTGGCCGCCTCCAGGCGAGCCATCGCGTGCTCGTCGGTCAGGGCATTGATGAACACGGGCGTCGCCGGCTGATGGCGGGCGCGGTTCAGCGCGCGGATGGCCGTGGCGCGCACCAGATAATCCTCATCGGCCCGCGCGATCTGCGCGTAGCGCTTCGTATACGGGTCGCGCTGGCCATAACCGCGCTCGACCAGCTTGTTGATCCCCTTGCGGCGCTGATCGGGGAACCGCTCATTCTCCATCATCCGCGCGGCCCTGAGCGCCGTGTCGCCAATGAAGCCTTCAAACGTCAGCCGGGTGAGCGTGCCGGCGCGCTCGATCTGAGCGCAGCCGGTCGAGAGGAAGAAGAAGCCGGAAGCCAGAAGCCAGTAGCCAGTGAAAATGCGGGATCTCATCTCTTCCTTCTGGCTCCTGGCTTCTTCCTTCCACCTACACCGCCGGTCGCAGCGCCAGTGACGGCTGGGCATCAAGCAGCGCGTGGAGTTGATCGGTGGATACCCACGTCGGGGAGTCGATCTCGAACCCGAGGAACCGCGTGGCAAGCCGCTCGAATCGAAGCGGATCGTCGGTGACGAAACAGTGCAGCGACCCGCCTTGCCCGCCGCTGCCCCCGCCGAGGGTTGCAATGCGGTCGGCTTTTCCGCGGAGCAAGCCGGCGGCGTGCAGTCGGCGGACGACATCGTCTGCGCACCGCTGGGCGGAGTCAATCACGCGAACGGAGCACCCGGCCGTGCGCTCGATCAGCCCCTTGAGCATCGGGTAATGCGTGCACCCCAGCACGAGCACGTCAACACCGCGCTGAAGGAACGGCCGGAGGTATTGCTCGACGGCGAGGATGACGAGCGGGTCGTCTTCGCGTCGCCCTTCCTCGATGATGGGCACGAGCAGCGGGGTGGGCCTCAGGAGCAGCCGCGCGTGGTGCCGGCGGCGGTGGATGGATCGCTCGTACGCCTTGGATTTGCTGGTCGCCTCGGTGGCGATGATGCCGATGACGGGCATCTTCTTCGCCCCCGCCGCCTCGACCGCGGCGCGGGCGCCGGGCTCGATCACCCCGCTGATCGACACGTGCGGGAACGCGGCCCGAATCCCCGGCAAGGCAAGCGCCGTCGCGGTGTTGCACGCGATGACTACGTGCTTGGGGTTCCGCGGGAGCAGGTACGAGATGATCTGATGGACGAAGCTGGTCACGGTCGCGGCGGATTTCGAGCCGTACGGCAGGCGCGCGGTGTCCCCGAAGTACAGCAGGTCGTCGTGCGGCAAGGCGGCGCGGAGCGCGCGGGCGACGGTAAGCCCGCCCAGACCGCTATCAAGCACGACGATCGGGGAGGTTGGCGACAGTTCAGTTCTCATCGGGTCCGTTAGCAAGAGAGGCGCACACAAGCAGCGCACGCACCGCGCACAGGCGAACAGCGCCGCTGCGATTCGTTATCGGACGCCCACTGGTATTTCTTGACATTTCTCCACCCCACGCCCAGACTCGCCTATAATCACACCGCAGGAGAAACCCACCATGAGCCAAACCTTGGACGGCAAAAAAGTGCTGCTCGTTGACGACGACAGCGACATCCTCACCAGCATGCAGGCCGCCTTCGAGCCGACCGGCGCGGTCGTGGAGACGGCCAACAACGGCAACAAGGCCGTCGAGCTGGCGGAGAAGAGCCAGCCGGACCTGGTCATCCTCGACATGATGCTCCCCGGGCGCAGCGGCTTTCTGGTGCTGGAGAAGATCAAGGCGAAGAAGCCGAAGAACAGCAAGCCGTATGTAATCATGATCACCGGCAACCAAGGCGGGCGTCACAAGATGTACGCCGAGACCCTGGGCGTCAGTGAATACTTCACCAAGCCGGTGAAGATGGACAAGCTGATCTCCACCGCCGAGCGACTGATCGCGCCGGCGCCGCCAACGCCGGCGCCAACCCCGGCGCCGCCCACGCCGTAACCGGCCCATTTCCCGATTAAAGATTTGCGGGCTACGTGCCCATTTCCTTTTGCACACCCGGTTCCGGGTCGTTACATTGGCAACCCGCCAGCGGCGTTACGGTTCACTGCCGGAACTCCGAAGACTCCCCACGAAGAAACCGGCTTTAGGAGGCCTTTTGGTGATGCTCCGTCTTTTCGCCCGTCGTTCCCGTCGCAATGGTCCCCCCGCCAGCACGACCGCGCCGCAGTCAACCGCGCCGCAGCCGGCCGCGCCAACCGCGCAGCGCGCCGGCATCGAGCAGCTTGAAGCCCGCCGGCTCCTCGCCGCCGCGCCGTACGTCACGTCGATCACCTCCGACAACCGCGGGGAAGTGGTCTTGAACACCGACCGCTCGCTCAATCCCGAGTCGGTCCACACGCGCTCGGTCCTGCTGTTCAGCGTGGGCCCCGACGGCGAGGCGCTGACCGCCGACGACATCAAATGGCCCATCCGGCCCATCTACACCGAGTCGAATCGTCAGCTCCGCATCCGCACGACCGGCCTGGAGGCGAACACGACCTACTTCGTGAAGCTCAGCGCGCGTCAGATTTACGCGTGGGACGGCATGAAGCTCGACGGCGAATTCAACGGTCCGGGCCTGCGCTCGGGCAACGGGGCGGCGTACGGCGATCTCTTCTTCGTCTCCCGTCGCGACCAGACCAACCGCCCCGTCGCCCGGTTCTACACGCGGTATGGCGGCGTCAACGTCTCGATGTTCAAGAACGAGACGCCAAACACGTACGACAACTTCGTCACTTACGCGAATAAGTCCGCATGGGACGGCACGTTCGTCCACCGGAGCGTCCCCGGCTTCATTACCCAGGGCGGCGGATTCATCGTTACCCGGTTCAACGAGATCGACCAGGCCGTGCAGGATCCGGCCGTGGTCAACGAGCCGGGTATTTCAAACACCCGCGGCACCATCGCCATGGCCAAACTGGGGGGCGACCCGAACAGCGCGACGAACCAGTGGTTCTTCAACCTCGCCGACAACGGCGGCGCCCCGCCCAACGGGCTGGACTTTCAAAATGACGGGTTCACCGCCTTCGGTGAAATCGTTGCCGGCATGGAGGTCGTCGACTTCATCGCGGGTCGCGACCGTGTGAATGCGGGCGGCGCGTTTAGCGATTTGCCGATTGACGACCTCGACGCCTTCACCAACCGCGGCAATGTGCTCGATCCCGCCGACGACGTGGTCTCCATCCACCGCGTGGCGATGCTGAACAAGATCTCACCGCTGATCATCCCGTAGTCGCGCCGTAGTCGCGGGCGAGCGACAAACGCGGACGAGCGACGTGTTTCATTCAGCCGGGAGATCGCTGAGATCGCTGCGTCATTCGAACGCCAGCGCGCTCACCTTCCACGCGTCCCCCTGCTTGATCAGCGTCATCGCGAAGGGGCGCTCGCCATTGGTGAACGTCGCCGTGCCCTGTAGCTCGCACGTCGTGACGCCCCCGGTCACATTGATCGAGCTGCTGTAGGACGTGACGTCCTGGTGCGCGCCCCACTCCTGCATCTGCGTCGCGAGCTGCTCCAACTCGGCCCGTGCGACGGTCGGCGCAGCGCGCTCCATCGCGGCGTCGATCGCGCCGTCGCTGGTCATCTTCACGAACTCCTGCGCCAATTGGCGCGGTTGCCCGGTCGCGGTGAACAGGCCGAAGATCATCGTCGAGAAGAACAGCCAGAACACGAGGCTCAAACTCCCCAGCACGATCCCCCCGATCGCCGGCCCGCGGCCCGTGTAGCGCGGGTCGTTCGTTTTCCTCAGACCGACGATGCCCGTCACGATCGCGATCGCGCCCATCGCGATCGCGCCCATCAGGATCGCACCCGTCGCGTACGGCACGCACCCGAGCAGCCCGCTGACGAGGCTCGCGATCGCCCACCCGTTCGTCAGGCTCCCCGGCTGCCGGGGCTGCTGCTGCTGAGCCTGCGGCACCCTCCCGATCGGCGCGAAATCTTCCGGACCCACACCCGGCGGCGGCGGCAGTTGCGACATGCGAATCGTGCTCCTTCTTTCCATTCTCAAACCCCCCTGCCGCATGATACGCCGTGCGCTGCGCTTGACACAAAAGCGCGAAAGTGAACGCTTGTCGCCCCTCATCAACCAAGGAGTGAAATCATGGCCAAGCAATATTCATCCGCCCCCGCAATGTCGATCGACCCAAGCAAGACCTACGTGGCGACGTTCGACACGTCCAAGGGCAGGATTGTCGTCGATCTATTTCCGGCCGATGCGCCCAAGACGGTGAACAACTTCGTCTTCCTCGCGCGCGACAAGTTCTACGACGGCACGAAATTCCACCGCGTGATCGAGAATTTCATGGTCCAGGGCGGCGACCCCGAAGGCACCGGGCGCGGCGGGCCGGGCTACAAGTTCGAAGACGAACTGAAAAACAACCCCCGCAAGCACAAGGTCGGCTCGCTAAGCATGGCCAACGCCGGCCCGAACACCAACGGCAGCCAGTTTTTCATCACCCACGTCGCCACCGACTGGCTAGACGGCAAGCACACCGTCTTCGGCCAGGTCCGCGAAGGTCAGGACGTCGTGAACCAGGTGCAGGGCGGGGACACGCTCAATAGCGTGACGATTGAGGAGAAGTAGCGAAACCCGAAGTCCGAAACCCGAATGACGAAACACCGTCGCTTGGGGTTTGGTCATTCGCGTTTCGCGGCCGATCTCGCGCCGATCACGCCGCGTCGATCATCGGCAGTTGCTTCTGCGCCGACGTCCACCGTCACGCGCTGCTCCAGTTGTCCCCCGGTTTCCGGCGCCGGCAGCGCCGGAGACTGCGCCGTCCACATATCCAGCGCGGCCACGAGCGGCCGGGAGAACGGTCCCACCTCGCCCGTCGCGAATGCGATCGAGGAGTTTCATGAACCCAAACATAAACCCAACATCATTCCGGAATCAAGGGCAAATTCCATGCTTGTTTGCCTGCGCTAAGCGATGTACCGTGCTCGCGTAAGGGCGTAGCGCTACGATTTTGTTCCATGGTGCGTGCGTCCGAGGAATAAGAGTTATTCGGCAGGAGCATTTCGGCAATGGGGCAGTTCTACGTCAACTACACGCTTCGCGGCGTAACGCAGGGCGCCGTGGCGAAGGCGCTTGCCGGTCGCGCGTGCATCGTCACGCCCTCGGCTAACGGCACGGTCGTTGCGTTCGACGACGAGTCGGAAAATCAGGATCAGGACGTGATCTCATCGCTCGCCATGGAACTGTCTCGAAAGCTTCGGTGTCCCGTGCTCGCGGTCATGGATCATGACGACGACATTCTCTGGTATCAGCTCTACACGGATGGGGAGCTGCAGGACGAATACGACTCCACGCCCGGCTACTTCGATCCAGCCGCGCAGCCATCGGCCCCGGCCGGGGGCGACGCTGCGAAATTATGCTCAGCTTTCGGATCTTCAAACCTCGACGTAGTCGAGCGCGTACTTCGGAAGTCGGCGTTCGACAACGATGGTTACACGTTCGCGTCCGAGCGGCACGGCGATCTCGTGAACGCCTTAGGCATCTCCCCATTTGGCGTCGGCACCGCATACGCGAGCTTTGAGTATGAAGAGTTGCCGGAAGGTTTATCCGCGGACAACATCATGCGGACGGCGTAACGGCCGGCCGAATAACCAGACGACTATGAATCCCGCTTGGGGTCAAGGGTGATTTTTTTCCGTACATTCTTCGCTCGCCGCGGAGCGGCGGTCTCCTTTCTTTTTAGACGTCTTCGGTTTCCGCCTTTGAAGCCGCTCTTCGCGCGCGTGCGCTTCAAACGACTATTCGATGGTCATCGGGACGCCTCGTTTGTCCCGAGCCTCATTCACTCAGACGAGGCCTGCGCC
>JBBSLV010000127.1:0-9208 GCA_038233535.1 Tepidisphaerales bacterium
GCACGGCGTACGGCGTCATCCGATTCTCCCTCCCGCTTCCGGTTGGGCCGGACACCGTGCTTCATTTTTTCCTCCGGGAGATGCGCGCCAGCGAGGGCGAAGCCCGGTTGATCAGCAAACGCCGCGATTCAGAGCTGAAAGGGCTCCGCTTTGTCGCTGAAGGGGGAAAGTATGTCGTCCGCGCGAACCTCACCACGCGGGGGTTCCGCGGGTGGGCGGTTTATGCCGGCACGGTGCGCGATCGGGACATTCTGCCCAATGAGCTGCTTCTTGCCGAGCTTGCGCGTGAGAACACGGAAACCGGGGTTGACGCAAACCCCCCGTCGGCTAAACCGTAGTAACCCTGCCCGCGGCCGAACGGATTCGGCTGCACTCGTGTTGTCTCTTGTGTGTTTGGAGGGGTTATGGACGGGATGTTGTTTAATCCGAAGTCTTTGGCCTCGTTGTTTCTCGCGCTGGTTCTCGTGGCTGGGGGGACGGGGTGCGGCAGCGCGCAGCCCGTTTCCGTCCGCCGACTCATTCACCACCAGGCGATGATCGACTTCTCCGGGCTGAAGTCGGTCGAGCATTTCGAGGTCGTCAAAGCCCAGGGTGCTCCCCCCGCCGCGTGGAAACCGCTCGCGCTCAAACGCCACTCGATGTACACCGACATGCAGTGGCGCAGCCCGTCGAGCACGACAGCGGTCGGCGTCGCGCACGTGAGGATGCCGCTGCCGCTGGGCGCCCGGGCGCTGCTGTGGTTCGCGAAGAACCAGTACGCCAAGCAGAGCGACGACGGGCGAATGCTCGGGCAGTGGGTGGACGAGCTGGGCCGATCGTGGTTCGAAGCCCAGACCAATAAGTATCACGTCCGCGGGTTTATCGTGACCAAGGGGTTCGAAGCGTGGATCGTCTACACCGGGCGAAAGACGACCGTGCCGACGGACGTGCTGGAGATCTCGCTGGCCGCCCGGGCGATGGAGACGATCGTCCCCCTGCCCAACGGCAAACCCGCCCTCGCGTCAGTGACGAGCGATTGACAATCACGCGCAGGAGCGCACGGGGTCACCATGCGACGGTCGATCTCGCGCCCGCCGCGCCATACGATCCCGCCTGATGATCCAGATCCCTCCCCACATCCGCGGTCTGATTTTCGACTGTGACGGGACGATCGCCGATACGATGCCCGCGCATTACAAAGCCTGGGTCGAAGCGCTCGGTTCGCATGGCGTGGAATTTCCCGAAGCCCTTTTCTACGAGTTCGGCGGCATCCCCACGCCCAGGATCGTCGAGCTGCTCAACGAGCGGCACGGCCACACCATGCCGCCGATGGAAACGGCGATGTACAAGGAATCGCTCTTCGAGCGGTACATCCCGCAGGTGATGCCGATCGAACCGATCGTCGAGGTCATCCGCGCCTGCGACGGAAAGTTGCCCATGGCCGTCGCCACCGGGGGGATGCGGCACATCTGCCACAAGACGCTGGATGTGCTCAAACTGAGAGACAAGTTCGCCGCCATCGTCACCGCCGAGGATGTGACGCGAGGCAAGCCCGCGCCGGACATTTTCCTTGAAGCCGCGCGACGGTTGGGCGTCGAGCCGGCGCTGTGCATGGCCTTCGAAGACGCCACGCTGGGCGTCCAGGCCGCCGAGGCGGCGGGGATGGCGGTGGTGGATGTGAGGAAATTGGAGAGGTAATACCGTCCCATTATGCCACGTCCTTCGGCGGCGATGGCGGAAGCACTTGAAAGCCTCCCGGCGGTAAGGCGGGGCGGGTGGGTGGCGTCATTCGCCATAGGACGATGCGGTAGGTGAGCCAACCGATGACGATCGGCAGCACGCCAAGAACAGACCACCAACCGTGAGGGTGGGCAAGCACTGCCTGAACCGTTACTTCCGATGCGGCGAGGAAGACCGCCCAGCCGAGGATGGTGCAGAATGCCTTCACGCGCTCGGCGTGGCCTGCGGGGTGACCCAGCGGATCGGTAGGGTCGTCAAGTCCGGCGCGGGCGATGATCCGGCGACTCATTCGGCGGTACACGACTGCGCCGATCGCGACGAGTGCGACCCCCAAGACCGAATTAATTGACCTCGCGAGCTCCGGCGCCAACCAGTGGTGGACGGCCGACAGGACCGCGAACGCGCCCATCGCCACCGTCGTCGCCGATGCCCAGCGCACCGTTGCGGCCGAGAAATCCCGCCACAATCGCGCCGCCAGCCACGCGAGATAAGCCGTCAAGCCGGCGAACACGCCGCTGAACACAACCCCGAAACCGCTGTCGGTCGCCGAGCGCCAATCCACCGAGGCCCACATTTGAATGATTGTGTAGGCCACCCACGCGGCCAAAGCGAGATACACCATCGCCACGAGCCGCGCGAGCAGAAGAGATCGGAACCGCATCGATTCGATTCGCGCCATGCGGTCCGTAGCATATCCAAACGGCGGCGTCATTCCGACCGCAGCACTTCCACCGGTCGCGCCGACAGCGCCCGGGCGCTGGCGATCAACCCCGCGGCGACGGCGAGGATGACTGTCACGCCGGCGGCAACGAGAAACTCGCTCCACTTCGGCGACCAGTCCAACTCCATCAACTGCGTCAGCGTCGCCCATGCCAGCAAACTCGCGGCGGCCAAGCCCACCACGGCGGCCACCGCGCCTGTCAGCGCGTACTCGATCGCGAACACCGCCAGCACGTCGCGGCGCGTCATGCCGATCGTCTTCAGCAGCGCGACCTCCTTCGCCCGCCGCGCCTGCGTGGCGGCGACGGTCCCGCCCAGCACGATGATGCCCGCGGCGATGGTGAACGCGCCCAGGGCGCGCACGCCCAGCCCGATGTTGCTCAGCACGGCCATCACCTTTTCCATCACCTCACGGACGTGGATGACCGTGACGTTCGGGAACGCGCTGACAATCGCCGACTGAATGCGCGGGAGGTCGGACGTTTCAAGTCGGGCGGTGGCGAGGCGCACCTGCGGGGCGTCGTCGAGCGGGCCGGGCTCGGCGAAGAGGAAGAAGTTCATCCCCATCGTCCGCCAGTCGATCGTGCGCAGGCTGGTGACGGTCATGTCGACGGGCACGCCCTGCACGTCGAAGGTGACGGCGTCGCCGACGGTGACGCCCAGATCCTGTGCGTAATTTTCTTCGAGGCTGAGCCCATTGGGCATCGCCGGCCCGGCGGGGAAACTGCCGGCGATGACGCGGTTGCCGCGTGGAAGCCGCGGGCCATAGGTGAGGCGCAGCTCGCGCGTGAGCGTCCAGCGGCGGGGGCGCGACCGGTCGCCCTCGCCACGCCCCTGGTTCCCGCGCGCGCGCGAAGCATCGCTCGGCGGCGGGGGCGGGGGCGGGGGCGGGGGTTCGGCGCGGCGTCGCTCCATTAACTCGGCGACCGGCACCCCGCGTATCGCCGCGAAGCGCGCGTTGACCAGCGGCTGCGATTCGATCGCCTCGGCGCCGTTGTCCTTCAGAATCTGCTCGATGCGCGGCCACTGATCGGGCTGGACGTCGAGGAAGAACGTGCTCGGTGCATCGGCGGGGAGTTCCGCCGCCAGTTGGTCAGTCAGGTGGCGCTCGACGAGCCACGTGGCGAAGACGAACGTCACGCCCAACCCGATGGCGACGATCGCGCCGACCGTCGCCGCCCCAGGACGCGCGAGGTGCGCGAGGCCGTGACGCAAGCGCACGCCGCCGGCGTCGCGCGGGAGCAGACGCGCAATGCGGCTGACCCCCGCCGCGGCGAGCCACAGCAGCCCGACGGCGACAATCAGACCGATCGTGAAATAGGTGCCATGTTCAAGATCATCAGCCTGGCTCGTCGCCATTCCCCACACGCCAACCACGATCAGCAGCGCCGCCATCGCTTGCGGAATCCAACTGGTCCGAACCGGTTCCGCATCGCGGCGCAGCACGCGCACGGGCGGAACGCTGCGCAACGCGATCAGCAGCGGGAGGGTGAAGATGACGGCCACGCCAATGCCCAGCAGCACGCCGCGGGAAATCGCGTCCGGCTGCCACGGGCGAACGAGGTCCGCGGGCACGAGGCCGGGCATGAGCCGCGGGAGCAGCCAGTGAAAGCCGGTGCCGATGGCGGCGCCGAGGATGCCGGCAATCAACGCGATGAGCAGCACCTGCACGAGGTAGACGTTCACGACTTCGCGCGGCGTCGCGCCCAGGCAACGGAGG
Source organism: Tepidisphaerales bacterium (assembly GCA_038233535.1). Taxonomy (GTDB): domain Bacteria; phylum Planctomycetota; class Phycisphaerae; order Tepidisphaerales; family Tepidisphaeraceae; genus DASYWJ01. The sequence continues at coordinate 4,160 of JBBSLV010000127.1, forward strand.
ATGGCGATGTCGTCCATGCGGCCCGCGAGCCACGCCCGCGCCACCTGCGCCACGCCCACCCCGCCCACGAGCAGCGAGAGCAGCCCGACGAGGCCCAGGTATCGCCCGACGCGCTCGAAGCTTCGCCGCAGTTGCGGCTGGGCCTCGTTGAACGTGCGGACGCGATAGCTCTCGCTATCGGGCATCGCGAATATCAGCATCCGCTCCAGGCGCTGCGCGTCGGCAATGGTTGAGCCTTGCGGGAGCTTCAGCAAACCGCGGTACTCGACGCGCGCGCCCTTGCCGAGCAGTGTCGTGCGCTCCAGCCCCTCGAGAGAGAGGAACACGCGCGGGCCGAGCGTGAACGAGATGCTCAGCTTGTCCGGCTCGGCCAGCACGGCCGCGGCGATGCGGAAATCCTCGCCGCCCACGCGCAGCGTGTCCCCGATCTTGAGGTTCAGGCGGGAAAGAATCTCCGGCGCGACGACGACGCTCTTCGCCGTCAGTGCGTCGGCGAGTATTCCCGGCGGGTCAAGCGTCAGCTCGCCGTAGAACGGATATCCGCCGGCAACGGCTTTCAGCTCCGCGAGCTGACTGGACTGGCCGTCCGGCGTGACGACCACGCTCACCGATTCACGGACGTCGGCGCGCTCGACCGTTCCCGGCCCGTAGCTCTCCAGGACTTGATCGATTTCCGCCGGCAGTGGGCGGCGGCTTTCGATGATGAGATCAGCGGCCATCAGCCGGCGCCCCTCGCTGCGCACGCCGTCGTTCACGCTGTTCGAGAGCCCCGCGACGAGCACGATCGCGGCGACGCCGACGGCGATGCATCCCATGAACAGCGCGATGCGCCCGCGCGATCGCCGCGACTCGCGCATCACCAGCCGCGCGTAGTGCGACAACGTCATCGCGCGGCCTCCACGAGCAATGGAAATAAATAGCTCCCGTCCCTATTTATTTCAGCCGAATTGCCCCAATAAGATGGAAGACATCGGTGCATCAGAGCCGGAAAAAAACAGCTCCGGGAGCTATTTAGTTCCTTCATCGCGCGGTCTCCGTGGGGGTGCCGCAGGGATGCGGATGCGAGACGGCTTCGGCGATCCGGCCGTCGCGGAGGCGGATCACGCGGTCGGACAGCTCGGCCAGGTTCGGGTCATGCGTGACGAGCACGAGGGTCGTGCCGTGGTCGCGCCGGAGGTCGAGCATCATGTCGAGGACGAGCTTTCCGTTCTCGCCGTCGAGGTTGCCCGTGGGTTCGTCAGCCATCAGCACGGCCGGGTCGGGGGCGAACGCCCGGGCGAGGGCGACGCGCTGCTGCTCCCCGCCGGAGAGCTGCGTCGGGTAGTGGTGCCCGCGCCCGCCGAGGCCCACGCGATCGAGCAGCGCCGCCGCGCGCTCGCGCGGCTTGGATTGCCCGAGCAGCTCGACGGGCAGCATCACGTTCTCCAAAGCGGTGAAGTTGCCCAGCAGGTGAAACGACTGAAAGACGAAGCCGACTTTTCCGCGGCGAAGCAGCGCGAGCTTGTCCTCGCTCATCGATTCAATCGCTTCCCCGTCGATGTTCACGCCGCCGCTGCTCGGACGATCAAGCCCGGCGAGCAGCGCAAGCAGCGTGGACTTGCCGCTGCCTGACTTGCCCATGATCGCGACAAATTCGCCACGGGTGACCGCGAGAGTGACATCGTCCAGAACGGTGATCGTCTTCGTCCCGGACGTGAACCGGCGGGTTAATCCGCGGGTCTCGATCATCGGCGGGTTTTCAATCACTGGGTCGTTCACAGGCGCTATCATGTCTTGTCCCGGCGCAAGTTGCGCGCAAGAGGCGCATTGTAGTCCTGCTGGGATCGTTGGCGACGACGCAAGTGACCGCGAAGGCGCAAGCGACGCCGGTCCCGCCCGCGGGGGTCGAGGCGTCGCTTGCGTCTTCGCGACGAAAAGTTATGAAGCTGAAAGCGATCCTATTCACGTTGATGATGCTGATGGCGGTCGTCGGTTGCGAGCGCGGAGAACCGTCCGCGCTGACGAAACCCGCGCCGGCTCGCACGACGCCCCCGACGGCTCCCCCGATGACTCCCGCGATGACTCCGTCGACGCAGGCGAAACTCCCGCGCGTCGTGTTCCTCGGGGACAGCATCACCGCCGGGCTGGGCGTCGACGCCGGGCAAACGTTTCCCGCGCTGATCGGCGACGCGCTGGCGCGCGAGGGCATCGACGTCGACGTCGTCAACGCCGGCGTCAGCGGAGACACGACGGCCGGGGGGCTGGCGCGGCTCGACTGGTTTTTGCGTCAGAAGCCGCAGGTGATTGTCGTGGGGTTGGGCGGCAACGATGGGCTGCGCGGGCAGGACGTGAAATCGTCGGAGCGGAACCTCCGCGCGATCGTGACCAGGGCGCGCGATGCGGGAGTGGGGGTGTTGCTGCTGGGCATGATGATGCCGCCGAACTACGGGCCGGAGTACACGAACCAGTTCCGCGAGATCTACCCGCGCCTGGCGAAGGAGCTTGGTGTCCCGCTGGTTCCATTCCTGCTCGAAGGCGTGGGCGGGGAAGCCCGTCTCAACCAGCGCGACGGGATTCATCCGACCGCCGAGGGTCACGAGCGCATCGCGGCCCACGTGCTGCCACAGGTGCGGGAGCTGCTGGGGAAACGCGCGGCGACGGAGTAGGGGTGTCGGGTTTCGGTGTAGCTGCTTTTTTAGTCCGACACCCCCACCACGCCCCCAGCACCACAACGCTAGTCGGCCAGCGCGACGGAGACGTCCCACATCTGTCCATCGCGGAGCACCTCGACGCGGTTGACGCGGACGGTCTTGTTGTTCACGGGGAAGTAGTCGCCCTTCTCGTTGAACAGCATCTGGAAGTTCAGGACCTTCAGCTCGTTCGGCTTCATGGCCGGCACGCTCACCACGTACTTGCCGTTCACCCAGACCTCGACGTCCGTCCAGGTCTGATCCGAGAGGTTGACGATCTCGAGCTGGTTCATCGTATACCCAACCTGTGCGCGGGCGACGGCCTGCCCAGCGCGGGGGGCGTCGGCGTTGTAGGGGTGTCGTTTGGCGGCGTCGGCGGAGAACTGGGCGCTGCTCTTGCGCAGCGACTTGTCGCTGTTCGGCACGAGCGACGGCCGTCCGGAACAGCCGGCGCCCATTCCCAGAGCAAGGGCGAACAGGCAGGCGGTGAAGATCGACCAGTTCAGGGTCCGGTAGCGGCTGGGGTGTGACATGCACTCCTTATCGGACGGAAGGGTCTCGGGGGATGAAGATGTCATTCCTCAAGCGGCTTTGACGTCCGGCGACTCGCTGAACGGCTGGGCGACGCCGTCCTCGCGGAGGACGCATTCCAACGCCCCGCCGATCGTGAACTTGCCGTTGGGAAGCGACACGCAGCGGACGACGGTATACAGCAGCGTGATCGGCACCGTGTCTGTCCGGGGGACGCGGAAGATGAACTGCGAGCCGCTCCCCATCGGTTCCGTGTGCACGAACCCAACGCCCCGGGCCGACACGTCCTGGAGCTTGACCGGGATCGAGCCCTTCACCACGCCTTCGGAGCAGGGCAGGATCATGACATCCTTGTTTCGTTTGATGCGCGGCGCGCGCCGGCGGTCGCTGTTCTCGTCCTTGTCCTGTGCGACGCGCGTCACGTCCAGCAACTGCTCGTTGGCCCGGGCGAGAATCTTCTCGTACGTCACCTCGTTGTCGACCTTGATCGCAAACAGCGGCGCCAGCTCTTTCGTCCGCATCCCGATCTCGCACAGCATCGAGTCGCAGTCCATTTCCGCGATGTGAAACTTCTCGACGCAGAGGCGCCGCACGTCGGCGATCGACCACATCGGCTGCTTGTCCACGAAGATGTCCGCGCACCGGGCCGCCAACGCGACGACGTCGGCGTATACCTTCGTATGCGAGTCCTCCACCTTGTCCGGCGTGTGGTGGTTGGCCATCGGGATGCTCAGCAGCTCCGGCAGCTTCCACTTCTCGGCCAGGAGCGCGGCGACCTGCTGGTGATTAATCTCAAACGTTTTGTTCTCCGCCGCCATCAGCTCCGCGTGGTTTCGTGCCTTGGCGACGCACACGGCATAGGCCTCGCCCAGCATCTTGTCCATCACCAGCATCCCGACGTCCATCAGCAGCGCCGACAGGAAGCACGCTTCCTTCTCCGTCACCCACACCTTCGCGCCCAGAATCCGAGCGGCCGTCGCGGCATAGAGGCTTCGGCGCCAGTAGGTGACGTGGTCGAACCCCTTGGGCTTCTGCGCCGAGAGCGAGGAGACGATCGAGAACCCCAGCACCAGCGTCTTGACCGACTGCATCCCCAGCAGCACGACCGCGCCGTTCATCGAGCTGATCGCCTGGCTGCAACCGTAGAAGGGGGAATTGACCGTGCGCAGCACCTTGGCGACCAGGGCGGGATCCTGGGAGATCGCCTCGGCGACCTGCTGGCTGGTGACGTCATCCTTCTGCGTCAGATCCATCACGCGCAGCGCCACCGCCGGCAGCGACGGCAGATCGCCACAATCACGGATTTTGTCGAGCAGTCGGTTGTTCACCAGAACACTTCCCGCTTTCCTCTTCCCGCCGCCCGGTCACAAGCACGGCAGCACTGGCGGAACGTCTACGCATGGAAGGTATCGACCGCAAACGGATGAGAAATGAGTCGCCTCGACGAAAATGGCCGGTCAAACGATACAACCGGTCATTTCATTTTCTTCATCCCACCATCAAACATCCACGTCGGATACCGCAAAACCCGCATGGACGGAGTGAAATCCTCCATAACCGGGCGGCGACTTTAGTTGCGGCCCCACCTCAGAATCGCAACTGAATTGGGCGGGCTTCAATTCGTGAGTTATGTTTCAGTGCAAAAAGAAGTCACCTTGGCCGCGCGTGCCGTCAAGCACCAGAACGACCGCTTTGAGCGGAGCTCGAAAAGGTGGAGCTCGAAAAGGTGACATCCACCCTCTATGCACCCGAGAATGGTGGATGTCACCTTTTATGCCCTTAATAATGAGTGATGTCCCCTTTTCTGTGTCCATCCCCGAGCAGTCGGTCCGTCAGCATCGCTCGCTGA
>JBBSLV010000128.1:0-9196 GCA_038233535.1 Tepidisphaerales bacterium
GCGGGCACCATCACCCAGACGACGCGCGGCGCGGCGAGCTTGGCGATGAGTTGATCAACACCGTTAACGACTTCGACCGCATCGACCCCGGCCAAATCGGGGTTGGGGTCGCGGGCGTAGCCGACGACGGTGTGGCCTCCGCCCACCCGACCGTCGGGCGAGCCGACGGTCAGGCGCAGAACCATGTTTCCGCCCATTTTGCCGAGGCCGATGAATCCAATTTGCATGATCGAGTTATACCGTCGGATTACTGCTGACGACACCACGGCCGACGGTATGGCGCATCGCGCCGCCGTCGGTGTCAGCGGCCGTGTCGGTCATGCCGCTGCCCCCGCCGGTGAGCGGAGCGCGGCTCTCGCCGCCGCCCAACGCGTTGCCCGATGACCCCTCGCTGCCGCGGCGACCCCTGCTCATGGAGCGCCCACCCTGCTGCTGCGTCATGCCCTGATACAACTCGTAGAGCACATAGCCGACCATCGCGTACATCGCCAGCTTGATTAATCGAAACATGTGAACCTCCAGAAAAGCGGCCAGAAAATCGAATTGTTGGCCAATGCCAATGCACACCGTAACGCGCGCCGCGCTTCTGCGCCAGCGTCAAAAAAATCATCGCCGCGCAACCGTCGCGAGGCGGATGACCGGCGCAGCTTGCCGAACCTCCTCCCGTGTAAGCGAACAGCGCACCAACCACCGGGCCGATGCGTTGATCCGCCCCGCCGAGCCATTAGAATCCCCGCCATGCGAGATGTACGCCTTGAAAAGCTGGCCGACGTGTTGGTGAACTACAGCGTGGGCGTCAAAAAGGACCAGCTCGTCCGCATCAGCGGGCCGCCGGTGTCGCAGCCGCTGATCGTCGAGCTGTACCGAAAGACAATCGCCGCCGGCGGGCATCCCTCCGTGCGGATGGTGCCCGAGGAGCTGAATGAGATTTTCCTTAAAGAGGCCGGCGAGGATCAACTGAAGTTCTGCAACCCGGTCGGCCTGTACGAATACGAGAAGATCGACTGCTCGATCGGCATCTGGGCCGAGGAGAACACGAAAGCGCTGACGAACTGCGACCCGAAAAAGATCGGCATGACCCAGGCCGCGCGCAAGCCGCTGATGGACCTGTTCATGAAGCGCGCGGCGGCCGGCTCATTGCACTGGGTAGGCACGCAGTACCCGTCGCAGGCGTGCGCGCAGGACGCGGAGATGAGCCAGGCGGAGTACGAGGATTTCGTGTTCAACGCGGGGTTGCTCAACCATCCCGATCCCGTCGCCGCGTGGAAGCTCGTCAGCGAGCGGCAGCAGCGGCTGGTCGACTTCCTGAGCGGTAAGACGGATTACCGCGTGGTGGCCGCCAACGGAACCGACGTGACGCTCAGCCTCGCCGGCAAGACGTGGGTCAACTGCGACGGGCATGAGAATTTCCCCGACGGGGAAGTCTTCTCCGGCCCGGTCATCGACAGCGTTGACGGGCAGATCAACTTCAGCTTCCCCGCCGTCCACCACGGCCGCGAGTGCGACGGCGTGAAGCTGACGTTCAAGAACGGCAAGGTCGTCGACGCCAGCGCGACCAAGGGCGAGGACTTCCTCATTTCCATGCTCGACATGGATGCGGGCAGCCGATTCCTTGGGGAATGCGCGATCGGCACGAACTTCGACATCACGCAGTACACGCGCAACACGCTCTTCGACGAGAAGATCGGCGGCACCGTCCACTTCGCGCTGGGCGCCGGCTACCCCGAAAGCGGCAACACGAACGAAAGCGGGTTGCATTGGGACATGGTCGTCGATCTGCGGAATGGGGGATATGCCGAGATCGACGGGCAGAAGATTCTCGTTGACGGGCGATTCACGCGCGAAGGATTTCCGGGGCTCTCATGAACGGTGCAACGATGCCGGAGCTTCAGATTCGCGCCGCGACGGCCGACGATCTGTCGGCGATCAACGACATTTATAACTACTACGTCCTACACTCGACGTGTACGTATCAGGAGGAGCCGGAGACGATCGACATGCGGCAGGCGTGGTTCGCCGCGCGCGGAGAGGCCCATCCGGTTATCGTCGCCTCCCTTGGCGTCGAAGTGGTCGGTTGGGGTTCGCTGTCTCCGTTCCACAAGCGTTCCGCCTATAGCCGTACGGTGGAGGATGCCATCTACGTGCGCCACACCCACCACCGCCGCGGCATCGGCCGGTTGCTGCTGGCGGACCTGATCGGCCGCGCCGCACCCCTTGGCCACCACACGATCATCGCCGGCATCGATGCCGGGCAGCCGGCGAGCCTCGCGTTGCACGAAGCGCTGGGCTTCACGCGTGTCGCACATCTCAAGGAAGTCGGATACAAGTTCGGGCGCTGGCTGGACGTGATTTACATACAGCGGATGCTGTAGGAAGCTATAGTGTAAGAAGCGAGGCCGCCCATGACCGTACGACTTGAAAAGGCATTGCGGGAACTGCCGCCCGAGGAAATCGAAACGGTTTCCGCATTTGCGGAGTTCCTGGCCGGCAAGCATCGCAAAGGCGCGTTAGCGTCACCGACGTTCAGTTGGGCCGGTGCGCTTGCGGGTTCCTCAGAGCACGACACAGCCGTCGAACTTCAACACAAGGCCAATGACTGGCGCGACAGCGGCTGATGCATCTCGTCGATAGCAACATATTCTTAGAGATCATGTTGGGGCAAGCGAAAACATCGCAGGCTCGCGCATTCGTCGCTGCGCACGCGGGCAAGTCATTGCACATGTCCGATTTCAGCCTCCATTCGCTCAGTGTCATCCTTTGGCGGAAGAAGCGGCCGGATGCATTCGTGGACTTTCTCAAAGATTTGGTCGTCAGCGGCAGTGTAAACGTTCTGCAGCTGTCCCCGGAAGAGTTGACGTCGGTCGCGGATGCTTCTCATCAACAAGGCCTCGATTTTGACGACGCCTATCAATACGTCGTCGCGGAGAAGTACGACCTAACGATCATCAGCTTCGATGTGCACTTCGATCGCACGCGAAGGGGGCGTAGCACACCAGAGCAGATTCTTTCATCGAGTGGAAAGGGGAACGTCTGATGGGCACTCCGACTATCGCCCTCGTCGCCGTCATCATGGGCTCCAAGTCCGACTGGGAGACCATGCGCCACGCGGACGAGACGCTGACCCAGTTCGGCGTGCCGCACGAATGCCGGATCGTCTCCGCCCACCGCACGCCGGCGTGGCTGATGGAGTTCGCGACGTCGGCCGAGACGCGCGGGCTGCGCGTGATCATCGCCGGCGCGGGCGGGGCGGCCCATCTGCCGGGGATGGTGGCGGCGCAGACGACGGTGCCGGTGCTCGGCGTGCCGGTGGAGTCCCAGGCGCTGAAGGGGATGGATTCGTTGCTGTCGATCGTACAGATGCCCGCCGGTGTGCCCGTCGGAACGCTGGCGATCGGCAAGGCGGGGGCGACGAACGCGGCGCTGCTGGCGGTCGCGATCCTCGCCAATGAAGACCCAAAGCTGCGCGACGCCCTGCGCAAGTTCCGCGACGAGCAGACGGCCAGGGTGCGCGGCGACGAACTGCCGTGACGCGCGGCATGAGAGTCGCAGCCGGCACACGCGGGGGATGTTCGACCGCCCGGCGGACGCACGCTAAACTCCCCGCCTCATGAGTTGCGGATCCCCGCTTTCATCTTCCGATCCCGCGAACGACCCCATCCTCCCCGGCGCTGCCGTCGGCGTGCTGGGCAGCGGGCAGCTTGGCCGCATGTTCGCCATCGCCGCCCGGCGCATGGGCTACCGCGTGCACACGTTCTCGCCCGACACGGACACGCCGACGGGGCAAGTCGCTGACCTGGAGATCAACGCGGACTACGACGACCTTGACGCCGTGCGGAGCTTCGCGCGCGGGGTGAGCGTCGTGACGTTCGAGTTCGAGAACGTCTCGGCCGACGCGGCGCAGGCGGCGGCGGAGTTCGCGCCCGTAAGACCCGGCGGGAACGTCCTGCACATCACGCAACATCGGTTGCGCGAGAAGACGTTCCTGCGCGACGCGGGGCTGCCCGTGGCGCCATTTCGTGCCGTGCGAAATCCCGACGATCTCTCCGCGGCCTTGCGCGAGCTTGGCGTGCCCGGGGTGCTCAAGACGGCCGGCTTTGGCTATGACGGCAAGGGGCAGACGAAGATCAACGTCGCGGAAGACGCCGCGACGGCGCTGCGCGGCGCGGGCGGGGCCGAGATGATCTACGAATCGTTCATCGACTTTGAGCGCGAGGTGTCGGTCGTCGCGGCGAGGGGCGTGAACGGCGCGTTCGCGCACTGGGGCGTGATCGAGAACCGCCACCGCGACCACATCCTCGACGTCTCGGTAACGCCGACGGACCTGCCGCCCAACCTGCTGGAGCGCGCGGTTGAGATCGCGCGGTCGGTGCTCGATCAGCTCGACGTGGTCGGCGTGCTGTGCGTTGAATTCTTCGTGACCAAATCCGGCGAGTTGCTCATCAACGAGCTTGCCCCGCGGCCGCATAACTCCGGGCACCTGACATTTGACGCGAGCGTCACCAGCCAGTTTGAGCAGCAGCTTCGCGCCGTGTGCGGGTTGCCGCTGGGCTCGACGCGTCTGCTCCGCCCCGCCGCGATGGCGAATCTGCTTGGCGACCTGTGGCAAGATGGCGAGCCCGACTGGGCCGCCGCTTGCGCGTTTCCCGAGGTGAAGCTTCATCTTTATGGCAAGGGTTCGCCCCGACCGGGTCGCAAGATGGGCCACCTGACCGCACTGGCCGACACGGCTGATGAAGCAGCGCGCCTCGTCACCGCAGCGCGAGATGCATTGCGAGCGTGAAGGACCGCATCTCTTCATTTTTTAATAGCCCGGCCCATGCGCCGGGCAATCTATAAAAAGAGCGAACGACGCCCCAATTCGCTGTGATTCACTCCCCCGCCGGCACCGTCGTTGGGGCGTCGGGTTGTTCGATCACGAGGACCGCAGCATGGGGGATCCAATACGTGTTCGTGTCGCGCTTGAGGACGATCCACCCGCCGGTGACCGAGCGCACGACCCCATTAAGGTGCACCGCCCGCCCGCCGGGGCCTTGCCCGATCGGCGGGATCGGCGCGGGCGCGGCGACGCCGAGGGCGTCACGGCGGAACTGCACTTTGACGCTTCGCCCGACGAGTTGCGAAAGCGGAGAGGATCCCGCCCCGGCCCCGCCGTGGGGGTCGGCGACGACAACTTCAATGCGGCTTGGAGCGCGCTCGCCGGCGTCGTCACCGCGCTGCTCCGCCGGCCGCACGGCGTCGCGCACGACGATCATCCGTGCGGGTTCGCCGCGATGGGGATCCGCGCGGCAACCCAGCAGGACGGCCGGAACGGCGATCAACGCGGCGAGGCAACCATTATCGAACACGTTCCAACGCATCTTCGATCTCCAAAACAAGCTCGACATAATCGACGGAATCGAGGTTCAGCTCCGGCGCGTGCCCCTCACGCAGCAGCGTGATGACGTGGCCCCGGTGTGCCCGCGCCGCGACGTGCGAAGCGACCAGATCGGCGACGTACTCCTCTATGCACGCGTCGCGCCGCCGCGCGAGGAAGTGCGGGCCTGATTTGACGAGAAACACCCACAGCTCCGCCCGGCAGCGCGGGCAGCGCTGTTCCGCGCAGACGCGCGGCGGCGCCGCGGCGAGCCGCGCGTCACACACCGGACAGGCGCCGCACCGGCCCAGCGGGCCGATCTCTCCCGGCATCGGATGGTTTCCTTCGCCAAACAATCCATGCGGAGCTTATGCCACCGCCGCCACGACCTTCTTCGCCGCGTCCGTCAGGTCGTCGGCCGTCTGGAGCGTGGGCAACGCGCCCGATGCGCTCTTGAGGATTTCGCGGGCCTTGTCGACGTTGGTCCCTTCGAGGCGGACGACGACGGGCACCTTGAATCCAATCTGCCGCCCGGCCGTCACCAGCGCGTCGGCGATCAGGTCGCACTTGGCGATCCCCCCGAAGATGTTGACGAGGATCCCCTTGACCTTCGGGTCGGCGAGGATGATCGAGAACGCTTCGACGGCCCCTTCGGATGAAACGGACCCCCCGACGTCGAGAAAGTTCGCCGGCTCGGCGCCATGCAGCTTGATGATGTCCATCGTCGCCATGGCCAGCCCGGCGCCGTTGACGAGACACCCGATCGTGCCGTCGAGCGCGATGTAGTTGAGGTTCGCCTTCTTCGCGCGGACGTCTAGCTCGTTCTCCTGGCTCTCGTCGGCCATCGCCTCGATGTCCTTGTGACGGAACATGGCGTTGTCGTCGAAGTTGAACTTCGCGTCGATCGCCAGCAGCTTGCCGTCGGTGGTGACCACCAGCGGATTGATCTCCGCCAGCGAGGCGTCGGTCTTCATGAACGCCCTGGCAAGATTCGTGATGATCTTCGCCGCTTCACCCGCCAGCTTGTCCTTGAAGCCGAGGTTATAGGCCAGCTCGCGCGCCTGGTACGGCTGAATGCCCAGCAGCGGATGCAGCGGCTCTTTCAGCACCTTCTCCGGCGACTTGTGCGCGACTTCCTCGATGTCCATCCCGCCCTCGGCCGAGGCGATGAGCGTCGCGGTTCCCCGGCCGCGGTCGAGGGTGATGCCCAGGTAATACTCCTTGGCAATGTCCACGCCCGGCGCGACGAGGAGCACCGACACGGGCACGCCTTCGGGGCCCGTCTGGTTGCTCACCATGCGGTTGCTCAGCATAAAATTCGCCGCCTCGCGCGCCTCTTCGGCCGACTTCACGAGCTTGACGAACCCCGCCTTCCCGCGCCCGCCGGCGTACACCTGCGCCTTGACGACGGACATCGGCGCATTGAACTTCTCGAACGCACGCGCCGCCTCTTCCGGCGAACGCACAACCTCCGCGGGGGGAACGGGAACGCCGGCTTCGGAAAGAATCTGACGGGCCTGGTATTCGTGAATCTTCATTTGGACTCCGTGGCGAAACAGATGGATCGATCGCGCGACTACGCCACGTGTCGCTTTCGTTCGTTCTGAACCGTAACCATCGGGTCTGGATTCGTCGGCGGGACGGGCAGCCCCTGCTCCTTCAAGGTCTGCACGTGATCGGCAAAACCATGCTTCGCCTTGTACAGGCAGTCCTCGATCGAATGGCCGACGCCGGAAAAACCTTTAAGCTCCGGCGAGTGGAACCCGAAGAACTCAGGATCATTCGTCGCTTCAATCACGATGGAATACGGCATGTTCAACATGCGCTCACCGCCCTTTCAAGTCGGCAGCTTTCAAGATCGCGTGACACGTACCGGAAAGCCGAATCAACTCGCTGAACCGCATCCGCAAACTCCTTTTGCCGCGCGTGGACGATACAAAGGCCGCTGGTGAGTAGCAACGGGTTCATTCGACGCTCAACGTCGATGCTCGACGATCTACTGGACAGCGATGTTCACGACGAAGGGCCGGCACGCGTTGGCACTGTCGGCACGCGTTGGCACTTTCAGCATCACCCCCCGCCCCCTATAATCTCCGCCCCCGCGACGGTTCCGGGTCCACACACAGGGTTTTCTCGATGGGATTGATCGTCCAGAAGTTCGGCGGCACGAGCGTAGCCAATGCCGAGCGGATTCACCGCGCCGCGCGCCGCGCGATCGCGGCCAAGGCGAAGGGGAACCCGGTCGTCGTCGTCGTCTCCGCCATGGGCGAGACGACCGACGAGTTGCTCGACCTCGCCGTCGAGGTCTGCAACCACGGCCAGCCGAACCATACCACCCGCGTACCGAACATCACCCCGCCCAAGCGCGAGATGGATCAACTCCTGGCCACCGGCGAGCAGGTGACCATCGCCCTGATGGCCATGGCGCTGCACGCGCAGGGGCATGAAGCGATCAGCTTCACCGGCGGGCAGATCGGGCTGGTCACCGACAACGTTTTTTCCAAGGCCCGCATCCAGTCGATCAACAAGCAGCGGATCTTTGAGCAGCTCGAGCACGGCAAGATCGTCATCATTGCCGGCTTCCAGGGCATCACGCCCGGTGGCGACTTCACGACGCTGGGGCGGGGCGGGAGCAACGCGACGCTCGTCGCCGTGGGCGCGGTTTTGAAGTGCGACGTCTGCGAAAACTACACCGACGTGGACGGCATCTACACCGCCGACCCGCGCATCGTGAAGAACGCAAGGAAGATCGACCGCATCAGCTACGACGAGATGCTGGAGTTGGCCGGGCTGGGCGCGAGCGTGCTGCAAACGCGGGCCGTGGAATTCGCCAAGAAGTACAACGTCCCCATTCACGTGCGCAACAGCCAGAACGACAACGAAGGCACCTGGATCGTGGCGGAGACACCCAACATGGAACACATCGTCGTATCCGGCGCCGCGCTCAAGAAAGACCTGACGCGCGTCACGATCAAGAACGTCCCCGATCGCCCCGGCATCGCCGCCAAAATCTTCGGCGACATCGCCGAGGCAAACATCGTCGTCGACGACATCATCCAGAACGTGATGGACGACAACACCGCCAACATCAGCTTCACCGTCGAGCATGGCGATTTGCACGACATCAAGCCGGCCGTCGAGCGGCTGTGCAGGGAGCTGGGCGGGCAGAGCGTTGCGACGTACCAGGGCGACCTGGCGAAGGTCAGCGTCGTCGGCGTGGGCATGCGCGTGCACACGGGCGTCGCGCAGCGCATGTTCAAGGCGCTGGCCGACGCGCAGGTGAATATTCAGAACATCACCACGAGCGAGATCAAGATCTCCTGCATCATCGACAAGGAGCAGGCGGAGCGAGCGCTGCAGATCGTGCATGACGCGTTCGAGCTGGAGAAGCCGCGGTAGGCTCTCTTGCCCCCTCTCCCGGTACTCCGGGAGAGGGTTGGGGTGAGGGGCGATGGCGCAGCCGAGCGAGAATGCCGGGAACCGTCAGCAGTTGGAAAACACCCTCATCCTAACCTTCTCCCGGCGTACCGGGAGAAGGGAGCAGAGACGACATGCGGCGCGCCTCTACCATCCCTCCCCTCCTCCTCCGCCGGCTGCGGTATCGGCGGATTCTCGTTGCGCTTCTGGCGATCCTCGGCGTGTCGGTCTACTTCGGCCGTCCGTCGGGTGACGACTGGGCGATTTATGACCGGCAGGAATTCATCGTCACGCGCGTGATCGACGGCGACACGATCGACGTCGCCGCCCATCCCCGCGCCGCGCCCACCCGCGGGCGGCTGCGGGGCGGCGACGCCCCGGAGGAGGGGGGCGCCGACCGCCCCCCCCCACCCACGGGGGCGCACA
>JBBSLV010000129.1:0-9109 GCA_038233535.1 Tepidisphaerales bacterium
CCTCATCCTGACCTTCTCCCGGACGGAGGACCGGGAGAAGGGACCAGAAGACGAATCATGCAGACTTTCGACAACAACCTGATCCGCGCCATGCTTCCCGAGCTGATTCTCTGCGCGGTGGCCTGCGTGCTGTTTCTTCTCGGCGTGTCGTCCAAAGCCGGAGCGCGTCGGCTGGCGCCGGTTATCGCGATCGCGGCGCTGCTCGTGGTTTTTGGCATGCAGCTCATGGCCCCCGAGCGAAGCGCCACCCTCGCCGACCAGTACAACACGTTCCGCGTCTTCCACTTCGCCGCGTACATCAAAATGCTCGCCGCGGGCGTCGGCGTGCTGTTCGTGCTGCTCGCCTGGCCCACCAACCGCGAGGCGACCGGCAACAGCGCCCTCGACTTCGGCGCCGAGGCCGGCGAATTCTTCGGGCTGATGCTCCTCTCGATCGCCGGCGTCATGCTCGTCGCCGGCGCCAACGATATGATCCTCCTGTTCCTCGGCATCGAGCTGGCGAGCATCCCGACATACATCATGGTCTCGATCTCTCGCCCGCTCCCCGTCGCCCAGGAAGCGGGCGTGAAATACTTCTTCCTCGGCGCGATGTCCGCCGCCATCATGCTCTTCGGGTTCAGCTACCTGTACGGCACGACGGGCACCACCTCGCTTCATGAAATCGCCATCCGCTTCAGCGAAAGCGGCCAGGCGGGCGCCGGCGCGGCGCCGGCGATGACGAACTGGCAGCAACTGGCTGTCGTGATGCTCGTCCTTGGCTTCGCGTTCAAAATCGCCGCCTTCCCGCTGCACTTTTACGCCGGCGACGTCTACCAGGGCGCCGCCACGCCGGTGACCGCGCTGCTCTCGTTCGTCCCCAAGACCAGCGGGTTCGTCGCGCTGATCAAGCTCCTGTTCGTCGTCTGCGGCGGATCGTGGGAAGCGCCGGAATTCCTCCAGAAGCTGCTGTGGATCATGGCAGTGCTCACGATGACGGCGGGCAACGTGCTGGGGCTGCTCCAGTTCAACGTGAAGCGCGTGCTGGCGTACAGCTCGATCGCGCACACGGGGTACATGCTCGTCGGATTGACCGCGTACGCCGTGAGCGGCGCGGGCAGTGGGATGAACGTCAAGCAGTCGGCGCTCCAGGGGGTGCTGTTTTACCTGGCGAGCTACGGGATCATGAATGCCGGCGCGTTCGGCGTGCTCATGCTGCTCCCCGCGCGCCAAGCCCAGGCCTTGCGGCCTGGGCGTCTGAAAAGTTTGCCCGCCACCAGCGCCGAAACCTACGAAGACCTCGCCGGCACCGGCCGGCGCCACGTCGGGCTGGGGCTGGCGATGGCGGTCTGCTGTTTCAGCCTGATCGGGCTGCCGCTGACCGTCGGGTTTTTCGGCAAGCTGTTCCTCATCCGCCCCGCGCTGGACGCGGCCTTGGGCGAGGACCGCACGTGGATGATCTGGCTCGTCGTCATCACCATGATCAACGCCGCCATCTCCGCGGCCTACTACCTGCGGATCATCGCCACGATGTTCCTGCGCCCCGAGCCGACCGATTTCATCGCCGAGCCGGATTCCGCGGCGGGCGCTTCGGCTGTGACGGACGCCACCGGTTACCGCAACCCCGCCGACGCGCCGGCGCCGGCGCACCCGATGCCGAGCCTGTTCGCGAGCGGGCTGTCGGTGTTTGGGACGCTCCTGTTCGGCTCACTCCCCCCGGCCACGCAGGTGCTCGACCTGCGCGCCGGCAGCGCCGCGAATATCGAGGGCGCGAGCCTCTCGCAATACGTGCCGCCCGGCGGTGACGACGCCGACGACGCCGATGACGATCTCGATTCCACCCCACCGACCGCGTCGACTGCCGCCGCCGCGCGATGAGCGCGCACGCGCATCACAGGCACACGCTACGCTGGCGCTCGCTTTAATATGTTGCGCGCGAAACCTTCATTCCCCGTTAACGTTCGCAAACACAATTCCCGGCGGGGTAAACGAAGGGAAAGGAGCGATCGTAAATGAGGATCCACAGGAAACAGGTGCTCGCCATGGCCGTCGCAGGCGTGGTGGGATTGGGTAGTGCCGTCGCATCGGCCCAGCAGACGCAGGAGCCGACGGCCGCGGAACTCAAGGCGCAGATCGAAACCCTGCAACAGCAGGTGCAGCGCCTCGAGCAACGACAGGAGAACGGTGACGCGCAGGTCGCCGCACAGGAGACCAAGTCCGAGGTGATGGCCGACGCGGAAAAGCGCAGCACGATCGGCGGGGGGAAGTTCCTCGCCGGCTACGAGGGAGGGAAGTTCATCCTCCGTTCCCCCGACGACAGTTTCTCGCTGAACCCCGGCGCCCAGTTTCAGTTTCGCTTCACCGCCAACAGCCGCGACGACGACGCCGTCGGCGAAGACTTCCAGGACGGCTTTGAAGTCCGCCGCGCCAAGTTCAACTTCGCCGGCAACGTCATCAACAAGGACATAACCTACAACCTCCAGTGGGAGAGCAGTGAGAACGGCGGGGGCGTCACGCTGGAAGAGGCCTGGGTCCGCTTCAAGCTTCAGGACGACCTGGGCCTCCGCGTCGGCCAGATGAAGGACGACGTCTTCCACGAGGAGACGACCAGCTCCAAGCGTCAGCTGGCCGTGGACCGCTCGCTGCTCAACGAGCTGCTGGCCGGCGGGGAGACGGACTACGTGCAGGGGTTGCGCCTGGAATGGGATGCGACCGACGCGCTGCGCCTCAACGCCGCCGTCCACGACGGCTACAACACCGACAACACGCCGTTCATCGAGGCCGGGGGGACGAGCTTCGTCGGCGTGCAGCCCACCGATTGGGGATTCTCCGGCCGGGTCGAATACTTCGCCGCCGGCGCCGACGCCAAGAAGCAGTACGACGATTTCAGCGCCATGAAGAACAAGAGCGACCTGCTCGTGTTCGGTCTCGGCGCCGATTACTCGATCGCCGGCGACAGCCACGCGCTGTTCCACTCCGCCGACGTGCAGTGGGAAAACCAGGACGGGTTGGGCGTCTACGGCGCCGTCGTCGGGTTGGAGCGCGACATCGACGCCAACGATCCCGCGGGCGTCGGAAGCACCTACGACTGGGGCTTTCTCGTCCAGGCCGGATATATGTTCAGCCCGAAATGGGAACTCTTCGCCCGCTGGGACATCACGTTCCTCGATGACGATATCCTGGCCGCGACCGACGAGGACACGATCAACGAGTTCACGATCGGCGTGAACCACTACCTCAACGGCCACAATGCGAAGTTCACGGTGGATGCCAGCTACCTCCCGGACGGCTCGCCGAACACCGAATCGGGCATCGGCGTGCTGGGAACCGACGACGATTCGTTCATCTTCCGCGGGCAGTTCCAACTCCTGCTGTAAGGCGCCTCGTTGCCGGGCGTGCCGCGGCTCGCGGGAAGGGCGCGTCACGCACCGCCGCAACATGCTTTCATGACGACGCCGGCCGGACTGCTTCCGGCCGGCGTTGTCGTGCGCACCGGCGCGCCTTCTCGGAAGGCGAGGAGCAGCGGGCATCAGAGGAGGTCGCGCACTTGCCGTTCGCTCAATCCCGCGTCTTTGAAGAGGATCTTCCGGGCCAGGCCTGGGGGCACGTCACCGGGGTGTTGCGGCACGCACGTCGTGCGGCCGTTGGCGTGACGGAAGTAGGCGTGGCCGCCCTTGTCGTGCGTGCGCACGAAGCCCGCCTTGCCGATCATCGCGACCAGCTCCGCGCGGCTTGAGCTGCGGGCTTCATACCGCGACCCTCACCGCCGCGGTGAGCTTGCCCCGGGGGCGCTTCTCAACGGGGATGGGTTCGCCCAGCTTGTTGAGCATTTCCAGATATCCCACGATTGCCTCATGCGCGTTCGCGATCGTCTGCTCGTACGTGTCCCCCTGCGTGTTGCACCCCTGGAGCGCGGGCACCTCAGCCCAGTAGCCGCCCTCGTCCTTCTCGCCGGGGTGAATGATGAGGGTGTACGTGTGTTCGCGCGGCGCTTGGCCGGAGAGCGCCGTGGCGCGAAGGTAATCGGCGACGCTGCGGAAGCCGCGGCGGCGGGCCTCGGCTGCCAGCCGCGCCTTCTCATCGGCGCTCATGCGCACGTTCACCTGCACGCGCCGAGTCTTGGATCGAGCCATGGCTACCGATGATAGCATCGGCTAGCACGGTATCAATTTGCTAAACGCCACCGTCCCCGCAAGCGCGGCGACGGACATATGCTGTCGTCATTCGCCCTCGTGCGCCCGCACTATGTCAATTACACCCATCGACATCTCGACGGACGCCTCCGTGCTCTGCCCCCTCTGCGAGTACGACCTGCGCGGCCTGACGGAGCCGCGCTGCCCGGAGTGCGGGTATCGGTTCACGTGGGAGGAACTGAACGATCCCGCGCTACGGCTCCACCCGTACGCGTTTGAGCACCATCCCGAGCGGAACGTCTCGTCCTTCCGCCAGACGCTGCTCGGCGGGCTGCGGCCCGGGCGGTTTTGGCGCACGCTGTTTCCGACGCAGCCGTCGCGGCCGCGGCGGTTGCTTGTGTACTGGCTGCTCATGGCTTTTTCATGCATTGGCGTGCTGGCACTGCAACTGACGCGCACGATCGTTGCCTTTGATGCGGACCGGGCGAGTGAGCAGCGTGGGGTGATCGCCGACTTCCCGAGCTACGACGCGAAAACGAAGGCGCTCCTGCTCGCGAGGCATGGATCCGTGACGGCAGCGGCAAGCGACGCTTACCCGCGCTGGCCGAGTTGGCGATTTGTTCGCCAGCTCCCAAACGCACACCTCCCGCAGAACCTGATGATCGGCACGATCATCTGGATCGCTTGGCCGTGGGTGACGCTGGCGGGCCTGATGATCTTCCAGGCGTCGATGCGGCGTGCGCGCGTGCGCCCCATCCACGTCCTGCGATGCGTAATCTATGCCGCCGACGTCGCGGTCTACTGGTCGATGACGGTTATGGCGGTCCTCGTATGGGATATGACGCAGCGCGGCATGATCGGTCGCCCGTGGGGCGTCGTGCCATCGGCGAAGTTGATCCCACCTCTCACCGCGGCCGCGCTCCTGCTCGCGACGTGGCGCCTCGGCGCCGCATACGAGCACTACCTCCGCTTCGATCACGCGTGGGCGACGGCGATGGCGGTGCAGATCATGGTGTCGCTGCTCATCGCGAAACTCGTGTTGGATTGGGAGTTTCTGTTCTGAGGCCCGGGCGAGACGCCCAAGCCGCGAAAAACTACACTCCTTGCGATGCTTGAGACACTTGCCTGGACCGGTTCCGCCCTGCGGCTGCTCGATCAGACGAAGCTGCCGGGGGAGACGGTGTACGTCGACATCACCGACGAGCGGGAGATGCATGACGCCATCCGCCGGCTCGTCGTTCGCGGCGCGCCGGCGATCGGCATCGCGGCGGCGTTCGGAGCGTACCTCGGGGTGCGGCCGTTCAACGATGAAGACGCGCCCGCGTTCACCGATCGACTAAAGCAGGTATGCGACTACCTCTCCACGAGCCGCCCGACGGCCGTCAACCTGTTCTGGGCGCTGGACCGCGTGCAGCGCGTCGCCCGCGAGACCATCGCCACGACGGGCGCGTCGCCGCCGTGTCACGTTGTCCGCGACGTGCAGGATGCCATACTCGACGAGTGCCGGGCGATGATCGAGGAGGACCACCGCGTCAACCGGTCCATCGGCGAGCATGGCCTGCGCCTTCTCGATGCTTCAATCGCAAATCGCAAATCGGCAATCGCAAATATCCTCACCCACTGCAACGCCGGCGGGCTTGCAACGGCGGGCTACGGCACGGCGCTGGCGCCCGTGTACGTCGGCCATGAGCAGGGCCGGCGGTTTCACGTCTTCGTGGACGAGACGCGCCCGCTCATGCAGGGCAGCCGGATCACGGCGTTTGAGCTTCGCGCCAATCATGTTCCCGCCACGCTCATCTGCGACACGATGACGGCGAGCGTGCTCAGTCAGGGGAAGGTCGACGCCTGCATCGTCGGCGCCGACCGCATCGCCGCCAACGGGGACACGGCCAACAAGATCGGCACCCTGGGCGTCGCGATCCTCGCCCGGCATTTCGGTGTCCCGTTCTACGTCGCCGCGCCCACGAGCACGATCGACGCCGCGACCAGGACCGGCGCCGACATCCCGATCGAAGAGCGCGACGCCGGCGAGGTGACAAGCTTCGGCGACCGCGCGACGGCGCCGGAAGGCACGGAGGTGTACAACCCCGCGTTCGACGTCACGCCGGGGGAGTTGATCACGGCGATCATCACGGAGAAGGGGTTGGCGTCGCCGGTGAACGAGCAGACGATCGCGCGATTGCTCGCGAGTCAATGAATGAAAACCCGTGCCACGAAGCATGCGGGAACGTGCGTCACACGGCCGGCGGGGTCGTCTCTTGCGGTTGCGTCGTTGCGGGGGCGGGCGACGCATCCGGGTCGAAGTTGGGATTGAAATGGGGGATCAGCTCCTGGCGGAGCTTCTGGAAGTCCGGGCTCCACTTCCTGCCGCCCACCTGATCGCCCCAGCGGATGTAAAGCTGCTTGAGGTAGTTCTCGCTCTGCGTCCTGGCTTCGGTTTGCCCGTCCCCGGCGAGGGCGACGTTGCTTCTGAGCAGCTTGAGCGTCGCCTCCCAGTACTTGTCGTTCTCGATCAGCTTCGTCTCGCCATTCTCGCTCGTTTCGATCAGCGGCGTGCCGAGTTTGCGGTCGGTGAGGAGCTGGCCGAGCCGCTTTTGCGCTTCGGCGTAGTTGCCCAGGTCGTACGCGATCAGCCCCACGCCCAGCGCTACCGCGGGATCGGGCGAGTTGCGGTCGGCGGCGCCGGCGGTCGGGGGGAGCGTGGCCTGGTACAGCGCCACGCCGTCCTCCGACTGAAGCTTCTCATACAGCGCCAGCGCGGCCTCCAACCCCTTTTTCCGCGCGGCGGGATCGGATTCCAGATCGGCGGCGAGGTGCTTCGTGGCGGCGTCGAAGACGCTGTAACGGTAGGTGAACTTGCGGATGTTTTCGTCGTCGTTCGTCCGCGCCCAGTCGACGAGGAACCCGCTCAGCTGCGCGCGATTGCCGGCGAGCACCTTCATCTGCTCGACGTCGCCTGCGGCGCGGGCTTTGTCCAGATCACCGTTCAGTTTCTCCAGCAGGTTGAACACGATCGTCGCGCCTTCCCCGCCGGGCATCGTCTTGAGCAGGCTGACGAGCGTCTGCGTCGCTTCGTTGTTCTGACCCAACGCCATGTGCGACTGCACGCGGGCGAAAAGCACGGAGCCGAGCAGATCGGCCTGATTCGGCAACCCTTGGGCCTGTTTCTCGAAATTGGCGAGCAGATCGAGCGTCTTCTTCGGGTTTTTCTGCTCGCGCCGCGCGATGTCGGCGGCGAGGAGGGTCGTGCGGACGAGCAGCGACCGCGCCGCCGTCCGATCCGCGTCGTTTTGCGCCGCGGCCAGCTGCGCTTCGGCGCCTTTGCGCACCTCGCCGGCAAGCTGCTCCATCTCCGACACGATCCGCGCCCGATCCGAGGCGATGGTGCTCGGGGCGTCCAACTGCTGCTGGAGCGCGACCATCTCGTAGAACCGCGCCAACAGCTTCCGCTGGTCGTCGGCGGGCACCTTGCGATAGAACTCGACGGCGTTGCGATAGTTGCCGTTCAGTTGCAGCCGCCGCGCCCATTCGAAGGCGAACTCGGTCCGGTTGAACGGCGGACCGATCGCGACTTCAAGAAACGTCTCGTACGCCTCGATCGTGCCGGGGTCGTCCATCGCCTCCTGGCGCAGCCGCGCGACGAGGGCTTGGGCGTTGTCCAGCGCGAGCTTCGCGTGCTCGCTGCGCGGGTACTGCTTCGCGAAGTCCAGGAATGCGAGAGCGGCCTCGGCGGGCCGGTCGAGCTTGTCGAGGAAGAACGCGATGAGCAGCAGCGAATTCTCGGTCGTCCGCGGGTCGATGCCGCCGGCGCCCTTGCGGGCGATGATTTCGCGGGCGGCGGCGATCGCGCCGTCGATGACGGGCTTGTCAAACGGCTGATCCGCCGGCTTAAGCCGCTCGTCCTCGCCCTGGCGGACCATCGCCTGCAAAAGCAGCGGGTCGAGCGATTTCACGTCAGGGTTTTCCGGCAAGCGCGCGGCGATCTGCTCAAAGATGATGCCCTGCAATTCCGGGCGCTCGCGCACGAGCGCGAGCAAAACCTGCACGGCCTGGTCATCGGCGGCTTTCTTCGCTTCGTCGTCTGGCGCCAGCGACGCGCGGAGCGACTGGATGCGGTATTCGAGCATGGCCGAGGCGGCGGCGGCGCCGCGCTCGGCAGCGGGGGGGAGGTTCGCCTTCTGCCAGGTGAGCAGCTCAGCCAGCGCCTTGGCCGCGTCGTCGGGCTTGCGCGCCAGCACGTCACAAACGGCGGCGAAGTAGCGCGCCTCGTACTGCATCGCCACGTCCGGCGCGGGCTTGATGTCCGTGCCGTCGGCGACGGAGCGGAGCAGCTCGCGCGCTTGCTCATAATTCCCCGCCGTCATGTGCAGCTTCCCCATCCGGTTGCGGACGATCGGCTGGACCTGGGTCTCCGGCGTGTCGAATTCCCCCAGCGCCTCGATGGCCGCCGTCGCGATCTCCTTGCGCGTCGGGTCGGCCCGGTCGATCGAGAGGGCGACGAAGTAGTCGCTCATGCCTTTCGTGTACGCGGCGCTGGTCGCCAGGTTCGACAGCTCCTCGCTCAGCGCCGCCCGCGGGTCGTCAAGCCCCGTGAGCTGATTGGCGATTTCGTCCGACTGTTTCTCCGCGGCGGCGGCGGCCTTGTCGAGCAGTTGGACGACGACCTGCGCGATCGGGCGCAGGGCCGCCTGCGTGCGCGGGTTCTCCCCCCAGTATTCCAGCGTGTTCACGTCGCGCTCGACGCCGTGTTTGATCAGAATTGACGCCTGCTGCATGAGAACGCGCGGGTCGTTCATGCCCGGCAGCGCCTGCTCGATGCCGGCGACGATCCTTCCGATGCGCTCCTGCCGCTGGCGCTGCGTGAGGTTGGCCTTGGGGTCCGACAGCTCGCGCAGCGCGATCAGCGTGCGGAGGCCGTCCTGTTTGTCCTTCGGCACCTCGTTCACGACGAACGCCCGCTCAAGCAGCGGCTCGAGCCCGCGGTTGGCCAGCTCGGTCAA
>JBBSLV010000130.1:0-8951 GCA_038233535.1 Tepidisphaerales bacterium
ATGAGCGGCCAGGTCATCGCCGCGAAGGTGAACCCCCCGATCAGCGCCCACGGGATCATCGCACCGTTGCCGCCGGTTTTGAATCCGATGAGGGCCCCGAGGTATGCGCCGACGATGGCGAGGTTGATCGTGAGCAGCGCCTTGTACATGTACACGCCGAACACGAGATAGACGATCCCGCCGATGACGAGGATCGTCGCCAGCGCCGGGCCCATTTGATTGCACCAGGTCATGAGGTCGACCTGCCCCGGCCAATGCACGCCGGGGCTGAACCACGCGGGATTGACCGCCTGGGTGACGGTGTTGCTGACGGTTTCAGCGGCGGGTTGGGTTGCGGGGGTCACGTTTGAATCGCTCCTATTCTTCCGCCTGATTCGGCTCCGCCGGTGCGCTTGCCGGCTTCGACGGGGCGAGTTGCCATTGAACAATCGCCCCAAACGCGACGAGGGCGAGCAGCGTCGTCACCTGTGCCCACGTCTGCGCGGGCACGATGGTGATCCACTGCGGGCGACCGTTTTCGATTGCAATGAGACCCATGCCGACGAGCAGCGAGGTGCCGAGGGCGCTGTACAGCAGCACGACGGCCACGCGCGGCCAGAGCAGCGAGGCCAGGAATCCACTGAGCATCGCGCCGCCGGCGGCGTAGGGAGCGACCTGCTTCACCTTGTCGGGCACGGTTGCCCACAGATCCTGGCTGAGGGTCGTCAGCGTGGTCGTCTGATCGACCGCCGGCCACGCCAGTTCGGTGCCCGCGCCCCCGGCGAGCACCCACGTCGCCAGCGCCGCCCAGCACGCAAGGAGCAACCCGAGCCCCAGACCCACCCATACGCGGTGCAGGATGAAGCCGCTCATGCCGAGCACGACCGCCCCACCGACGGACGCGGCCATCGTGTTGACGTTCCAATTCATCCAGCCCGGCACTTGCCGCCCGACGATCGCCCCCAGCGTCACGGCCCCCAGCGTGATCATCGGCCGGGAAAATCGCGCCCCCGCCAGCCACAGCCCCGCGCCAACCAGCGTCCCGAACAGCGCCGCGACAAGCGCGGCCTGTCCGATCTCCTTCGGCAACAGCGGCAACAACTCCTGGACCATCGGGCGCACGAACCTCCAACCAGCTTTATCGGGCGGTGGCGATGGATTTCTTGCGTCGGAATGGCCGATCCTTAAGTTGGCAACCTATCTCAGTCCGATTCATGGTGAACGCATGTCCCGATTTCGCATGTTGCTGGTGAGCGGGTTGATCTTCGGCATCGTCGTCGGCCACCTGGTTGATGCCTGGTTGCATCGCGACCACTGGCCGTTCTCGGCCTACCCGATGTTCGCGGGGATCAACCGACCCGAACCGTTCACCTCCGAAGCGTTGTGGGGCGTCACGCCCGATGGACGGGAAATCCTGATCACCAGCAGGATGACCGGCATCATGGGCACCAACCGCGTCCGTCCGTCTTTGTTCCGGTTGTACCTGCATGGCCGGCGCACGAACAACCCCGAGCTGACGAAGAACGCGCTGCTTGGTTTAATGGCGGATTACGAAATCCGGCGACAGCGCAACGAGCACAATGGCCCGGCGTTGAGCGGGATGAAGTTCTATCAGATGAAGTGGGAGTTCGACTGGTGGGCGAGGAACCGCGACGCGCCGCAGCGCACGGTGCTTTTTGAGGTGCATTCATGATCGCCGCCGCCACGCGCCGCTGGGAGCGGTTCTGGTTCGCGCCCAAGGCGCCGCTCACGCTGGCTGTCTGCCGGGTGCTCTTTTTCGGACTGATGGTCTGGCAGTACGTCGGCCAGCCGTTCGCGCCCTGGGCCGGCATGTCGCGCGTATTCTGGCAGCCCATCTGGGTGTTCGAGAAGTTCAATATCCCGGTGCTGAGCGGCGAAGCGCTGCTGGCCGTCGGGATCATCTGGAAGATCGCGCTTGCCTTCGCGTGCATCGGACTGCTCACGCGCTTCAGCACGACGACGGCGTTCGTCCTCGGATTCTACCTGCTGGGCCTGCGCCACAACTGGGGCAAAACCAGCCACGATGACGCGGCCCCGCTGTTCATCATGCTGATCCTCGCCCTGTCGCGCTGCGGCGATGCGCTCTCATTCGACGCGCTGCTCCGTCGACGCAAAACAACCGAACCCCTCCCGCTCGATAGCGGCGAATACCACTGGCCGATCCGCGCCGTCTGGCTTGTGATCTCGATGGTCTTTTTCAACTCCGCCGTCGCGAAGCTGCGCCGCTCGGGAATGGAATGGGCATTCTCCGACAACCTGTCAGTCCTCATGGTCCGGTTGAACTACTTCAACAATCCACCGACCGACCGGGGTATTCAGCTTGCCAACATCCGCGGCTTCGGACAGGTCATGGGCGCGAGCGCTCTGCTCGTCGAGTTGTTCTTCCCGCTAGTGCTCTTCAGCCGAATCGCGCGGTGGATCCTCGTCCCCGCCGCGTTTTTCATGCAGCTCGGCAACAAGTTTCTGCTCGGCGTTGACTTCACCGTCTTCCTGTTCTCCTACGTCTTCTTCATCAACTGGGATTGGCTCCTCGCGCGGATGGGCGTCATCAGAAGAGCGATGTTGACACCGAAGGAACAATTCACGCGCGAGCCATCGCTTTAGCGAGCGTGGCTCCCCGTGTATGCTCCTGGCGTAATGCCCCCAGAAGATCTCAAGGACCACTCCCTCCACCCCCTGCGCGAGCAGATCGACGCACTGGACGCAAAGATCGTCGAGCTGCTCAACGACCGCGCGCGCGTGGTCGTCGAGATCGGCAAGATCAAGCAGCAGAGCAATTCCCCGATTTACGCCCCCGACCGCGAAAAGGCCGTGCTGCAAAAGCTCCGCTCGCTCAACCACGGCCCCCTTCCGGACCGCTGCCTCGAAGCGGTTTACCGCGAGCTGATGAGCGGCTCATTCGCGCTGGAAAAGCCGCTGCGCATCGGCTTCCTCGGTCCCGACGCGACATTTTCCCATCATGCCGCAGTGAGAAAGTTCGGCAGCAGCGTCGATTACGTCCCGCTCTCGGAGATCCCGGCGGTGTTCGAGGAGGTTGTGCGCGGGCACATCGACTATGGGCTCGTCCCGGTGGAGAACTCGATCGGGGGGGGCGTCGTCGACACGCTCGACGCGTTCCTGCAAAGCTCGGCACGCATCTGCGCCGAGGTGCTGATCACCGTTCACCACAACCTGCTGGCCAAGGAGCCGTGGGAGAAGGTGACGAAGATCTGCTCGAAAGCGCAGGTGTTCAGCCAGTGCCGCGACTGGCTCAGGGCCACGGCCAAGGACCGCGCGCACGTGCCCGTCGAGAGCACGACGGCCGCCGCCAAGATGGCGCGCGAGCAGAGCGGCGTCGCCGCCATCGGCTCGAAGCAGGCGGCCGAGCTGTACGGGCTGAGCATTCTCTTCGAGAACATCGAGGACAACCCCGACAACGTCACGCGCTTCTTCGTCATCAGCCGCGAAGGCGCCAAGCGCACCGGCGACGACAAGACGGCCATCATGTTCACCACCGCCCACAAGCCCGGCGCGCTGGCCGAGGTGCTCGACGTGTTCAAGGAAAACGGCATCAACCTGACCGACATCGAGAAGCGCCCGAGCAAGAAGGTGAACTGGGAGTACTACTTCTTCATCGACGCCCAGGGCCACGCCGACGACCCGGGGATGAAAAAATCGGTGGAGGAGGCGAAGCAGCACTGCTTGCAACTGACCGTGCTGGGCAGCTACCCGCGGGCCACGGAGGTGCTGTGAGCCGCTTGCGCGTGCTGAAGGGGGCGACGGCGCTTTCTGCGTTGTAAAGTCGATTGCCGAATCCCATTAGTATATCATTTGGATATACAGGAGGTTTCCCGATGCCGGTAACCAGAATTCGTAAAGCGCCGCGCTCGTCGGCCACGAAGGCCAAGGCGGCTCGGCCCCGCGGCGCCGTCCCCGTCATGATGCGCACTAGTAAAGTTGCCCGCTGGGGCAACAGCCTCGCATTTCGTATTCCCCAGGATGTGGCGGACAAGCTGAGGCTGACCGAGGGCGGGCAAGTGAGCGTCGAGGTGCAGTCCGACTCGTTCACAATTCGACCCGTGCGCAAGAAGTGGACGGAGGAGGAATTGCTGAAGGGCGTCACCCCCGATGCGGCCGGTGGCGAGATCAACTGGGGCGGTCCCGTGGGGAGGGAAATCTAGGTGAGCAAACACACCTATCACCCCAGCCGGGGCGACGTGATCCACATCAACTTCAGCCCCGCCGCCGGACAGGAATTCGCCCTCGCCCACTTCGGCGTCGTGATCAGCACGCTCAACTTCAGCAAGGCGACCGGCCTGTGCATCGTGCTGCCCGCGACGACGAGGTATCACCGTGACAGGAAGCTCCTCGACACGCACCTCATGGTGAAGATGCCGATGCTCGAAGGGTTGGACGAGGAGGGGTGGGTCTACACGCATCAGATCAAGACGATCGACTACCGCGAGCGCGGCGCCGCATACAAGACGAAGATCGACGACGACAATCTCGATTTCCTGGTCGACATCATGGACCGCGCCCGCGCGTTCATCGACCCTGATTCGGTGGTATGACGTTGCGGAAATCCGCCTGTAGCAAATGGTCGCGAACGTCCGATAATGACTTACAACGACACGCGCGACATGGAGGTTGCTCGGTTTGACGGACGTACTGGATCAATCTGAGGTCGATGCCCTGCTGGCGGCGGTGGATACCGGGTCCGTGCAGCAGGCGGAAGCGCCGCCGACGATCTTCGGGTCCGGCGGGCAGTCGCAGATCGACGTGCAGGTCTACGATTTCAAGCGCCCCGAGCGCGTCAGCAAGGACCAGATGCGGGCGCTGGAAGCGCTGCATGAAGGGTTCGGCCGAAACTTCGGCGCGGCGTTGTCCGGATACCTCCGCACGATCATCGAAGTCAGCGTCGCGCACATCGAGCAGCTGACGTACTCCGAATTCATCCACTCGCTCCCGAACCCAACCTGTTTCAACCTGCTCAAGGCAGACCAGCTCGACGGGCAGCTGTGTCTGGAGATCAGCCCGCTCATTATTTACCCGATCATCGATCGACTGCTGGGCGGGAGCAACGCGGACCTGTTCATCCCGCAGCGGCCGCTCACGCAGATCGAGCAGCGGCTGGTGCAGCGGATCACGGACCGGGCGACGCATCATCTGTCCGAGGCGTGGAGCAACCTGACGCCGACGACGTTCAAGGTCGAGGATTTTGAGAGCAATCCCCAGCTTGTGCAGATCGTTCCGCCGAACGAGACGGTGGTGGTGGTCGGGTTCGAGCTGAAGATGGGCAATCGCGCCGGCACGATGAGTTTGTGCATCCCGTACAACGTGATCGAGCCGATCATGGGCGTCCTCGCGGCCCAGAACTGGTTCAGCTACCAGCGCAAGGGCGGGCAGGAAGATCACCTGCGCAAGCTGACGAAGAACGTACACAACGCGCCGGTCGAGATGCGGGCGTTCCTCGGGCAGACGAGCATCAGCCTCAACGACCTGCTGTCGCTTCAGGTGGGCGACGTCATCACCACGGAAAAGGACGCGGCCCACGACGTGTTGATCCAGGTCGAAGGGAAGAACAAGTTTCTCGCGGCGCTCGGGCAGTTCCGGGGGAGCCGGGCACTGCGGATCACGCGGATGTGTCAGCAGATCGAGCTGAAGGACGTTACGGGAGACCGCAAGTGAGCCGGGCGGCGTCGGCGCGGGTGACGCGGGTGGCGCGGGTCGGGTCGGGCGAGAACGATCCCCCGACGACGGAGAACGCCGCGCGGGCGTTGCCCGAGGGCTATTTTGCGCGGTCGGAGTTGCCGCTGGCGAGCTTGGCGCTGCTGCTGCCGCTGCTCGTGCTGTATGAGGTGGGGACACGTCACTTTGCCAGCAACGCATTTGCCGGGACGGAGCACCGGATCATCGCGTTCAAGCTGATGCAGGACTTCTTCCACCTGTTCGGCGCCACCGGGCGCTATCTCCCGGCATTGGCGATCGTCGGGATCCTTCTGGCGTGGCACATCGCCCGGAACGACCCGTGGCGGGTCAAGCCCGGGACGCTGGCGGGAATGACCGTCGAAGGAGTCTTCCTGGGGCTCCCCCTGTTGGCGATGGGCATCCTTGGCCTCCGCTATCTGGCGGCGGGAAGTGCGTCAGACTGGCGGGGAATGATTGT
Source organism: Tepidisphaerales bacterium (assembly GCA_038233535.1). GTDB lineage: Bacteria > Planctomycetota > Phycisphaerae > Tepidisphaerales > Tepidisphaeraceae > DASYWJ01. Next base: position 6,146 of record JBBSLV010000130.1, read on the forward strand.
GTTGTCCATCGGTGCGGGGATTTATGAAGAGCTGGTGTTCCGGCTGATCGCTTTCACCCTGCTCCACCTCCTGCTCGTCGATCTACTCGACGTTCCAAAATTCTGGGCGGGCCTCGTTACCGTATTAGCAGCGTCATTGCTGTTCTCTCTCTACCATTACTTGAGTGACGAGCCGTTCCTGTGGCGTGTCTTTGCCTTTCGCACCTTCGCCGGCGTTTATTTTGGTGTGGTATTCATGTTTCGTGGGTTTGGGATAACTGCTTGCTCTCATGCCAGTTATGACGTCTGTGTGGTGGCTCTCAAAGCCCTCGCTCGCGCTTGAGCGAAATTTTTTCTATCCATCTGGTTAGGGACTCTATAAGATTGCCCCGTCACGTCCGCGTTGGGCGGACTTTTATCATACAAGCGGGCGGGTGAGCTGACATAGGAGGTCGTCTCACCCTCTTCGATTCGTCTGGGCAGGATCCAGACGGCCCGCTGTAACGTACCGATGGAAGAGATCGTGCTTTCCGTCACAAACTGAAGGGACTGCTGTTTCCCCTTCTAGAAAGAGCATGGACGCCCTATGAGCAACCGAACCAAACAACGCCGTTCCGGAGGGCTTACCCTCCTTCTTTACCAGCGCACGCTTCACCCCGAGCTGTTCAAGATCCTTGCCTCGGAGCGGGTCACCCGCCGGGCCTATGAAGCCGACGTCTGGCTCGTCGAGGGCGGGCACGTGATCTCCCTCACGGCCGGGAAGAACACGCTGACCGAGGTGATCGTCACCAGCAACGAGCCGATGACCGATCGCGGCCTGCTCCAGACGATCCCCTGCCGGGGCGAGAAGTACCACGAAATGCAGTCGGCCCCGAACCTGAAGTACATGATCAGCACTCAGGAAGAGCAGCTCAGCCAGACGCTCTACGACGCGACGAAGCACGAGATTTCGACCTACGCCGCCCGCCGCGAGCTGATGAGCGCCGAAGTTCCCGCCACGCAGGAGACGGGCGCCACCCTCAGCGTCTTGGACATCGAACGCCGCAGCCACGAGCTGCTCGTCCAGAGCTTCCACCTCTTCGATGAGAACCAGATGGTCATCAAGACCCAGGCCATCATCGAAGTCGTGAAGGGATAAGCTCCTCCGGTTTTCTCTTCAAGTGATTCGATAAGCCCAGCCCTGAAAGGGCTGGGCTTTTTTCATGGCGCTGAATTCGTCGTGTCAGGTTCCACAGGTTCCACGTCCGGCGCGGGCGTTGGTGCAATTTCGTTCTCGATGCGTTCGTAGATCTGGTCCATGGGTTTGCGGTCATAGACGAAGTCGTCGAATTTGATCGTGCCCTTTTTCTGCTCCGTCTCGTAGTCGACATACGCGATGCCCTTGCGGTCCCACAGCCGCTTGTCGAGCCGCGTGATCTGATCGAACGACACCGGCGGATGTCCCGGGACGTGCAGCGTGCGCCCCGACAGACGGTATTGGCCGCGTGAGTTGTACAGCGCCCATCCGAGCAGCCCGATCCCTACCGGCGGGAGGCTGATGGCGAGCACTTTCTGGAGCAGAATGTCCGAGCTGGACTTCTCCTCGCTCATCTTGCCCAGCTCCGTCCGCGCCGCGGCGGCGCCGTGCTGATCGCCGGCGCTCTCGGCGTCGCTGATGCGCCGTTTCACCTCCGCCACCTTGCGGTTGTGCTCCGGCCATCCGATCCAGCCGTCGTAGGCAAACCATAAGCCGCCCCCGACAAGCAGGATGCACATGAGATAGCGGGTGTTGCGGTAATACTGCCCCGCACGGGCGACGATGTCGCCGGGGGGCTCGGTGGATGCTGGGGGTTGCGAGAGCTTCATGCGTCGGTGGGTTCGGGATCGTCAGGGGTGTTGGAAATTCGCTCGGCTTCCTCGAGCGACACGAGCATCCGCCGCGCCGACGCGATCGCCTTGATCATCGCGTGGCGTCCTTCGGCAAGCTTCTCCGCGTCGATCGCCGGCGGCGAGGCGTCGGTTTCCGTCTTCTGCTTCTCAAGCTCCGCGACGAGCAAGCGGGCGCGCTTCAGCGCTTCGTCCAGCATCGCCCGGTTCTCAGGATCAAGCTCCATCACGGCGGGCATTATACGAACGGCGGCGTCCGCGCCCACCTGCATGACATGGGCATCCCGTCCGGGCGTCCTGTCCGGGCTTCCCGCGAAGCGCCTCCGTCGACCCCGGCGAAATGCCCAAGCTATGAATCCGATGACAATCGTACAATTCGACTGTCTCCCTCCAAGGATCATCGGACATACTCCGTTTACGGATGATCGATGGTTCCACCCATTCCGCCGACGCGGTTTTTGCCGAGCCTGCGGAGGCGCACCCGCGACGGTATCGGTGGATGGTTCGGATTGCGGCGCTTTACGTGTTGATCGCGGCCGCGGTGGCGGGGGTGCGGTGGGGGTGGGGAGACGTCGCTGAACGGCGGCTCGCGGCGGCGATCGGGGCGGCGCACGCGGGGGGGGAGAAGATCGTCGTCGCTGACTACGCGAGAGCCGATGCTTTGCCCGACGAGCATAACGGCGCCTTCCACCTTCTTCGCGCGGAGCAGTCGCTGAAGCTCAGCCGCACCGAAGACTGGTCAATCCACAACGCGACTGTTCTGCCGCTGCGCGAAGACATATTTCTGTTCGTCACCCAGGCGCTGCAGAACAACGCCGCCGCCCTGTCCGACATTCGCACGGCGCGCGAGCTGGGGAAGGCGGACTGGGGCGTGAACGTCAGCGGCATGATGTGGGCGACGCTGCTCCCGCACCTGAACCCTGCGCGCCGCCTGGCCGGCCTCTCCCGCGCCGCCAGCCTG
>JBBSLV010000131.1:0-8943 GCA_038233535.1 Tepidisphaerales bacterium
GTCCTCGATCAGGTCCTCTTCCACCTGGAGGCTCGCGAGCGACAGCTGTGAGTCCACGAAGGTTGGGTCGATCTCGATCGACGTCTTGAACTCTTGCATTGCCCGCGGGCGGTCGTTGAGCTGAACCGCCGCCTCACCAAAGGGCGTGGGCCCCTGGAGCAGGACGTGGCTGGTGCCCGCCAGCGGCTCGACCTCCCAGCCCGCCGGCGCCTGCACCGTGAGCGGCAGTTCTCCGAGCGGGACGGGATGGCGCGGCCCTTCGAGCAGCTCCTGCGTCGTGGGCCGGGCCGGCTGCGCTTCCGGTGACACCGGCGCATCCAGCACGAGGTCGGGGGGAATGGCGGGCGTGTCGTCGCAACCCGACGCCAACACCACCGCGAGCAGGACGGCCATACGTGTGCAACGAATCATCAGACGGCTCCCGGGGTTTATACAGTCATGCACCCCGGCGGCGCGAGGGTACGTCGCGGCCGCGGGCGCGGGGGAGATATTCTGATCAACTCATTTCCCTTTGCAAGACAACCACCGATCCTGCTTAAATGCACCCGTCGCCTCTTGACGCGCAGTTGCTGCGCCAATCATCATTGCGATATAGTGTTCGCGGCAATCGCAAGAAAAATGGTTCAAAAAGATTCTTAGCCACCGATGGGGCACCGATGCACACCGATAATATGAGAATGCATTCATCGGTGTTCATCGGTGCCCCATCGGTGGCTAACTCTTTCTCTCTTTATTGAGATAGCCGATCAGGGGTTCCATAGTTCACGTAAGGGAAAAACATGGCACGCAAGTCAACCGGGAACGAAATGAGCATCGCGCAGCTCGAGGCGATCCTCGCCGGACGCAAGACGGAGCTGAACCAGAAGCGGAAGGAACATTCCAAGCTGCTCTCGCGCTTGCAGGAGTTGGATGCGGAGATTCGACACTTGGGCGGCGCTCCCGGCCGTGGAAGGGGCAGGGGAACGGGCGGCGGAGGCGCGCGGAACGAGAAGAGCCTTGTGGAAACGCTTGAGGAAGTGCTCAAGGCCGGGAAGCCCATGAGCGTGGGGGACATCACCAACGCGGCGGAGGAGAGCGGGTATCGCTCGAACAGCAAGAGCTTCCGCGGCATCGTGAACCAGACGCTGATCAAGGAAAAGCGATTCATCGCCACGGAGCGGGGAGTGTATCAACTCGACAAAGCGCCATAACGGGGTCGCAACGGGTGTCGCAACGGGTGTCGTACTGGGGTCGTAATGGGGCGTGGTGGTGTAGACGATCGGCTCCCCGTGCACGCGTCGCAACGGGTGTCGTACTGGGGTCGTAATGGGGCCGGCCCCGCGTAGGTCAATCGGTTACGACGCCGACAGTTGTCCGCCCTCGACGTTCACCTTCCGCGCGGCGTTGCGCTCATCTTTCGACACCCGCCCGTCGTGCAGGTGGATGACGCGCTGGCAGCGGTGCGCGACGCTCGGGTCGTGCGTCACGATGATGATCGTGCGCCCGGTGGAGACCAGCTCGTCGAACAGCTCGAGGATCGCCTGGCCCGTCTTGCTGTCCAGGGCGCCGGTCGGTTCATCGGCGAGAAGGATCAGCGGCTCGTTGATCAGCGACCGCGCGATGCACACGCGCTGCTGCTGCCCGCCGGAGAGCTGCATCGGGCGGTGGTCGGCGCGCTCGGCCAACCCCACCTTCTCGGCCAGCTTCATCGCGCGGCGGCGGCGCTCCTCAGGGGGGATGCCGATGTAGAACATCGGCACTTCGAGGTTCTCCAGCACCGTGAGCTGCTGAATCAGGTTGAAGTTCTGAAAGATGAACCCGATCCGCTGGCTGCGGATTTCGGACAGCTCGTCGTCGGGCAGCGCGCTGATGTCCGTGTCGCCGAGGATGTAGCTGCCGCTCGTCGGCTGGTCGAGGCAGCCCAGGATGTTCATCAGCGTGCTCTTGCCCGAGCCGCTGGCGCCCATGATGGCGGTGTACTCGCCTTCCTCAAATTCCAGGTTGATCGCGCGCAGTGCCGCCACCTCGACATTCGTGCCGGGCTTGCGATAAATCTTGCTGAGGTTGCGGACGGACGCGACGGCTGACATTGCTTGTCCCAATGGTAGTCGAGTTGATGGGCGTTGACTACGCGAGGGAGGATGCTGTCGCACCAGTCGCCCGTTACCCGATAATTCTTACTGTGCTTCCCCTTTCCCTCATTTTGCTCGCACTCGCTTCCGCCGCCGCCATGGCATACGGGACGCACGCGGACTGGGCGCAGTTTGAGCACGGCCTGGCGATGATCATGCTCGTCCGGCGTCTCCAGTGGCCGCTGGTGGCGCTGTCGCTGATTTTGTGCATCGCGCTGATCGCGTTGGTCATCGCCGGCAAGCGACGGGCATGGTGGTTGATCGGGTTGGCGCCCGTCCTCGCGCTGTTCGCGCTCCGTTTCACCGCCGGCCCGGCAGTGCCGTTCGCCGTCTACGAAGATCCGGTGTTCGTTTCTGCAACCGAGGCAAAATTTCTCCGCGATGACGATCACGTCGTCGGCCTGAAGTTCCAGGATGACTGGTACGCCTACCCGTACGCGACGCTATACCATTACCCCGTCGTGACACAGGCGGATCATGACAAGCGGATGATGCTCCTGTGGTCCCCGTACGCGAACCGCGCCGTCGCGACGACCATTGCGCGCCACCTGCGCGGGCGCGACCTCGACGTCGTCTCGATGCCCGCCGGGGCGCTGCTGATCTACAACATGCGGATCGGTCAGTTCATCAACGGGTTGACGGCGCGCACGCCGGACAACGCCGTGCCTCGGGGGTTTGAGTCGCCGATTGCCACGACAAAGATGACGTGGCTCGCCTGGCGGGCGGCGCATCCGGATACGAAGGTGCTCGCCGCGCCCGGCGGGGGGGTGGCGGGGGGTCCCTCGGCACCCATCCCGCCCCGGCAGAAGATCCCGCCCATCCAATCCGACGTGCCGTTGGACAAGACAATCGCCCTCGTCGCCACGTCCCAGCCCGCCGCTGTGCTGCCTGAGGAACTGAACGCGAACCCGATCAACATCAGCGCCGGCGACACGCCGGTCTTCGTCTTCCGCGACCCCGCCGGTGTCGCCCGCGCGTTCGATCGTCACGTGGAATCGGACCTGATGCCCCCGTTCCGCACCGCGCGGGGCGAGGGCCGCAAAGGGGCCGCGTTTATTGACAGCTACACGGACACGGCATGGTCCGTCGCGGGGGTGGCGATGGATGGGGAATTAAAGGGCAGGAAGTTGACGCCCGTCCCGATCGAGGAAAATCTGACGTGGGGGGTGATGAAATACTGGTATCCGAAGCTCGAATTGCACCACCCGGCAACGCGACCATCGCGTTAAAGAGATCCCCGGGCCTCCGCGCCGCGCGCTACGCGCCGGGGCGTAGCGCAGCGGAGTCCCGGGGATTCGTTCGTCACACGGGCGTCCTAAACCCCATCGCCCGGATCGCGCACCACCCCGCGCGTGCCTCAAAGAGCATGAACGCGCCGCTCAGGATCACGACAAGCGTGACGGTCCACGCAACCCAATCGTCTGACGGAATCGCCCACGCCCCCAGCAGCACCAGCCCGGTTGCGACCATGACGAACCCGCTAATCACCCGCACGCGCTTGCCCCGGGCGTCGATATTGCATTGCATATCGGGATAATACACTGCTTGGCGGGCGCGCGTCGGGCTCGTATGCTGTTGCGTCCTCACGTACGCTCGGCACGCAACAGACGGTACGCAACAGAGGGAAGCGACGCATGGACCGCATCAGCCTGTACTGGAAAAACGCCACCGCGGACGCCGTCGGCGAGCGGCACGGGGTGACGGACAAGGAACTGAAAAACCTCGCCCCGCGCCTCAAGGACGTCAACAAGCGGATGATCGCCGACCGCAAGGCGGGCAAGCTCCGCTACCGCGACCTGCCGTACGACGAAGACATGATGGAGGCCGTGCAGACGGAAGTGGAGCACTTCCGCGACCGCTGCGAGGTTCTGATCGTCCTGGGCATCGGAGGCAGCGCGCTGGGGAACGTGGCGCTCCAAAGCGCCCTGAACCCGTACACCTACAACCTGATGTCCGACCGCACCCGGCCAGGCCCGCAACTGTTCGTGCTTGATAATGTCGACCCGGATCAGATCAAATCCGTCGTCGAGCTGATTACGCCGAAGATCAAGAAGACGATCGTCAACGTGATCTCCAAGAGCGGTGAGACGGCGGAGACGGCGTCGCAGTTCATCCTCTTCCGCGATCTGCTCCGGCAGAAGCTCGGGAACAAGTACAAGGAAAACATCCTCGCCACGACCGACCCCGCCGGCGGCACGCTGCGCGAAATCGCGACGGCAGAAGGCTATCGCACGCTGGAAGTCCCCGATGGCGTCGGCGGGCGGTTCAGCGTGCTGTCGGCGGTGGGGCTGTTCAGCGCGGCCATGTGCGGGGTCGATGTTGACGCGCTCCTGCGCGGCGCTGCGGCGATGGACAAGCGGTTGAAGGACTCCGATGGCGTCAACAACCCCGCGGCTCTACTCGCGGCCATCCATTACATCCTGAACAACAAGGGCAAGACGATCAGCGTCATGATGCCCTACGCCACGAGCCTGTATTACCTCGCCGACTGGTACCGCCAGTTGTGGGCCGAGAGCCTCGGCAAGCAATATTCGCTGGATGGCAAGCGCGAGGTTTCTACCGGGCAGACACCGGTCAAAGCGCTGGGCGCAACCGATCAGCACTCGCAGGTGCAGCTCTACCGCGAAGGCCCCAACGACAAGATTTTCACGTTTCTCGAGGTCGAGCGCTTCGCGTCGAAGCCGACGATCCCCCAGAGCATGAAGCAGGTCAAAACCCTGGCGTACCTTGCGGGGTCGAATTTTCAAACGCTCATCAACAGCGAAAAGCTGGGCACGGAGTACGCGCTGCTCGAGAGCAAGCGCCCGACGACGACCGTCGTCTTCCCGCGCATCTCCCCGGAGACGGTGGGGCAGTTTCTCTACCTATATGAGGTCGCCGTCAGCTACATGGGCGGGCTGCTCGACATCAACACATACGACCAGCCGGCCGTGCAGTTGGGCAAGGACGCCACCTACGCGCTGATGGGCAAGGACGGGTACGCGGACCTGGCGAAAAAGATCGAGCCCGTGCGGAAGCGGGACAAGGACTATTTGGTATAAAGAAGAAGTTGCCAGTTGGGAGTTGCCGGTTGCCAGTAAGGGCGGCGGCGTTTTTGTCTCCACTGGCAACTGGCAACTCACAACTGGCAACTTTCAAGATGCAATACGGTGTAATCATGGCGGGGGGCGCGGGCACGAGGCTGTGGCCGCTGTCGCGCAGCGACAAGCCCAAGCAACTGCTCAACGTCGTTCGCGGCAAGAGCCTCCTGCAATTAAGTTACGAGCGGCTGCGCGGACTGCTTCCGCCGGAGCAGATCTTCGTCTGCACCGGCGCGGTGCACGCGAAGGCGGTGCTGGAAAACCTGCCGGAGCTGCCCAAGGAGAACCTGCTCGGCGAACCGGTGGGGCGCGACACCGCCAACGCCGTCGGCTTCCCCGCCGCCGTGCTCGCCAAGCGCGACAAGGACGCGGTGGCCGCGTTCGTCTCCGCCGACCACGTGATCGAGCCTGCCGAGCAGTTCCAGAACGCGCTTCGAACCGCGTTCGACGTCGTCGCCCAGCAGCCCAACGCGCTGGTCACTTTCGGCATCGTCCCCACCCACGGCCACACGGGCCTGGGCTACATCCACCGCGGGGAAGCGCTGCAACTGATCGGGGGCATCAGCGGCGCCTACCGCGTTCAGGCGTTCAAGGAAAAGCCCGACAAGCCGACGGCCGACCGGTACGTCGAATCCGAGCGATACTACTGGAACAGCGGCATGTTCGTCTGGCGCTGCGATGTCGTCGCCAATGAACTGGCCACCCACCTGCCCGACGCGAAGAAGGGGCTTTCAGAGATTGCCGAAGCCTGGGGCACGCCGAACCAGGACCAGACGCTCAACCGCGTCTACCCGACGCTGCCGAAGATCAGCATCGACTACGCGCTGATGGAGCCGGCCTCGCAGGGCAAGGGCAAGGCGCAGGTTGTCGTCGTCGAGATGCCGGTCAAATGGCTCGACGTCGGCTCCTGGCCGGCGCTGGCTGAGACGCTGGCGACGGACGAGCGCGACAACGCGGTCGACTGCGGCGCGTGTGTGTTCGTCGATGCCGACTCGAACATCATCGTCAGCGAAGACCCGCACCACCTGGTCACGACGATCGGCATCAGTGACATGATCGTCGTCCACACGAAAGACGCGACGCTCGTCTGCCCGAAGAGCGACGCCCAGCGCGTCAAGGAGCTGGTGGCGCGCGTGAAGGACAAGTTCGGGGAACGGTACCAGTAGCAAGCCCGAATGTCGAAATCCGAAATCCGAATGAATGACGAATGACGAAACCTGAACGGGGTTCTCCTTCGTCCATTCGGGTTTCGGATTTCATTCGGGATTCTGGTTTCGTCATTCGGGCTTCACCATTCCACATGCGGACGCTCGCTATCGATCTCGGAACCCGCCGCGTGGGGCTCGCGCTGAGCGACGAGGGCGGGCGGTTTGCGACGCCGTACGACGTCGTGCAGGTCACTTCGCCCGACGTTGCCGCCACGAAAGTGCTAGCGGTTGTTGTGAGAGAAGGCGTGTCCCGCATGGTTATCGGGCTGCCGCTGAACATGGACGACTCGATCGGTCCCGCGGCGCGGCAAACGGTCGCGTGGGGAAACGACATCGCCCGTCGGGCGCAGAAACCGGTTGTTTATATCGACGAGCGCCTCAGCAGCTTCGCCGCCGAGCAGGATCTCAACGACCGCAAGCGCGGCGGGGAGAAGATCACCCGCAAGCGCCGCAAGGAGCAGCTCGACGCCCTCGCCGCCGCCGGGTTCTTGCAGGCATTTCTCGACGGAAAGCTTCAGCCGATCAACGTGGGCGAGTATTGACGCGCGGCTATTCGACGAGCGCCCCCTCCTTCGCCGTAGTGCAGCGGGTATCTCAACCTGTTTGTTGACACTTGTAAGTCGCTTGTACACTCACTCAATGCCGATGAAGCAAGCCACTTCCCTCCCCGTCCTGTCGAATGCCGGGCGTGATGAAGCAGACGACGGTTTGGCCGCGCTCGAGGCCAAGCTGCGGCGCGTCGTGCGCGGGCAGGTGCGGTTCGGCGCCCACGACCGAGCGCTGTACTCGACCGATGCCTCGCCGTACCAGGTGATGCCGCTGGGCGTCGTCGTGCCCGCCGACGCGGCGGACGTGGCGCGCGTGCTCGAACTGTGTGCGCAACGGCGCATCCCCGTCCTCCCGCGCGGCGGGGGGACCAGCCTGGCGGGACAGTGCACGAACCGCGCGGTCGTCGTCGACGTCTCGGCCCTGTGTCGTCGCGTCCTGTCGATCGACGTGGAGAACCGGTGCTGCGAAGTCGAGCCGGGCATCGGCGTGGATGAGCTGAATCGTCAGCTTCTCGCCCGCGCGCCCGGGCTGCTGTATGCGCCCGATCCGGCGACGGTCGCGCAGGCGACGATCGGGGGGTGTATCGGGAACAACGCCGCCGGCGCGCGGTCGGTCCTGTACGGGCGCACGAGCGAGAACGTCGCGGGCGTCGACGTGCTGCTGACCACCGGCGAGCGCGTGTGGCTGGAAGCGGGCGCCGGGCGGCGCAGCGACGTCGCGCAGCGCCTGGCGGCGGGGGTGGCGGACGTCGTGGCGCGCCATGCGGAGCTGATTCGCACGCGCTTCGCCAAGACAATCCGCCGCAACGCCGGCTACGGGTTGGACCTGATTCTCAAGCAGCTCGACGCCGGCGTGGCGAACGAAGACCTTGATTTGTCGGGCCTCATCTGCGGCAGCGAGGGCACGCTCGCGGTCGTCGTCGGCGCGAAGCTGCAACTGCACCCGATCCGCGGCGCCAGCGGATTGGCCATCGCATCGTTCGCGACGCTCGAAGAGGCGATGGACGCGGTGAACCCGATTCTTGCGACCGGGCCGAGCGCGGTTGAGCTGCTCGACGATGTCGTGCTCCGCGCCGCACGGGGCAACGCGAAGTGCCGGCCATACGTTGATCTGCTGCCCCGCGCGGGGGGCGGCGCGGCGCCGATGGGGGTGCTGTACGTCGAGTACCAGGGCGACGCACCGGCCGACGTCGAAGCCGGATTCGCGCGGCTCGCGGCCACGCTGCCGGACGTTGCAATCTCGCTCTACCGCGACAAGCCCGCCATGGTCGAGGCGTGGACGCTGCGCAAGAGCGGCGAGGCGCTGCTGCACGGGTTGCCGGGCAAGCGCAAGCCGCAGACGTTCGTCGAGGACAACGCGGTGCCGCCGGAAAATCTGCCGCGGTTCGTCCGTGAGTTCAAGCAAATCGTCGCACGTCACGGGACGGAGGCGGCGTACTGGGCGCACGCGTCGGTCGGCGTGCTGCACGTGCGCCCGATGATCGACCTGCACGACGAGGAGGACCGCGCGATCATGCGCAAGATCGCCGTCGAAGTCGCGGACCTGGCGCGCGATTGCGGGGGCGTCATGTCGGGCGAACATGGCGACGGCCGCGTGCGCGGGCCGCTGCTTGAACGGTTCTACGGGCCGCAACTGATGGGCGCGTTCAGGGAGATCAAGCGCATCTTCGACCCGGCGGGCATTTTGAATCCCGGGAACATCGTTGACGCCGGGCCCATCGAGTCAATCACGGAGAACCTGCGCACCGCCGCCACCGCCGCGGCGCACGCGCACGAGGCAAAGACCGTTAATCACCGCGCGATCGACACTTACTTCGACTACGCCGACCAGGACGACTTCGGACACGCCGTCGACATGTGCAACGGCGCGGGGTTCTGCCGCAAGACCGCCGGCGGGACGATGTGCCCCAGCTATCGCGGCACGATGGACGAGCGCCACAGCACGCGCGGGCGCGGCAACGCGCTGCGGCAGGCGATCCGCGTCGGCCTTGGCGAC